>NZ_DBFEGU010000036.1:0-27811 GCF_048329335.1 Eggerthella sp.
GGGCAGCACGATCATCGGATGCGGAAAGTCCCTCCCGAAGCTGGAAGTGGCCAACGACGAGCTGAAAGCGCTCGTCGACACGAACGACGAATGGATCAGCACGCGCACGGGCATCAGATCGCGCCACGTTGCCGTCGAGGAAACCGCTACCGATCTGGCCGAAGCCGCTGCCCGCCAAGCGCTGGGTCTTGCCGACGGCGGCTGGCGCGAGGACGGCGAGGCCATCGACCCCGCTTCCATCGACCTCGTCATCTACGCCACCATCACGCCCGACGTGCTGGTGCCCTCGGCCGCCGGGCTGCTGCGCCGCCGCCTGGGTCTCGAGAACGCCATTGCGTTCGACCTGAACGCCGCCTGCACGGGCTTCGTGTACGGCCTGACCGTGGCCGAGTGCATGATGGCCGGTTCGACCGCCGGAGCGCCCGGTGCCGCGGGCCGCAACCCCGTTCGCCGCGCGCTCGTGGTGGGAGCCGAGCGCCTGACGCGCGTGACGGGCTGGAGCGACCGTAACACCTGCGTGCTGTTCGGCGACGGCGCTGGCGCGGCGGTGCTGGAGTGGAACGAGAACCGACCTGGCATCATGAGCAGCTTCATCACGAACGCCGACGACGACACGAACGCGCTCACCTGCTCGTTTGCCTACGACGCCCCGTTGCCGTTCGACATCGACGGCGCGTCGCCCGAAGCCCCCGAAGACGCATCGCTCTCCCGTATCGATGCCGAGCTGGGCATTACCGAATTCGTCGACGCGGGCGAACCGCGCCAGGTATTGCGCATGGACGGCCCCAAGGTGTTCAAGTTCGCCGCCGAGGCCATGACCACGGCCGTGCACGAGGCGCTCGACCGCGCAAACCTCACGCTGGATGACGTCGCCTGCATCGTGCCCCACCAGGCGAACGAGCGCATCATCAAGTACGCCGCCAAGAAGCTGGGGCGCCCGATGGATTTCTTCCAGCTGTCCATCGACCACACTGGCAACACGTCGGCCGCCAGCCTGCCTATGGCTCTATGCGACGCGTACAACGCCGGCCGCATCAGGCGCGGCGACAAGGTAGTGCTCGTCGCATTCGGCGGCGGCTTCACCTCCGGCGCGGTGCTGCTGGAAGCGTAAATCAGCAAGCGAGCATGGCAGAGGGATGAGATATCGACCACGTCCCTCTGCCATCGATCACCAAACGAAACGGGCGCCCGAAGGCGCCCGTTTCGTTTGGTGATCGATGTTTCCTACCGCTTGGGCAGAGCTCGAAGCACAGCGCGAGCGCATAGCACAGCGGCCACCGCCTTCAGCAAGTCGGGCACGGCGAAGGGCGCGATAGTCACCATGAAAGCCGCCGCCAAATCGACGCCTACCACAGCAGCGTACTGGAAGCATCCGCACACGTACGTCACGATGATGAACGCCAAGCAGGCCACCATGTCGACCACGATCGCCATCGGACCCGAAACCCCCTTCTCGCCGATCGCACGCCTCAGACCCTCGCGAACGAGCAGCGCAACCACCGCAGCCAGCAGAAATCCCCACAGGTATCCGCCCGTCGGTCCCATCAACATGCCGATACCGCCGCGCATGCCTGAGAACATCGGCAAACCGATAGCTCCTAGCGCCAGGTAGCCGGCGATAGAAGCCATACACTGCTTCGGCGTGAGCACCATAATTGCGAACATGACCGCGAACATCTGCAGCGTCAGCATCACCGGCCCGATCGGGATGGACACCCATGCGGACACGCCCAAAAGGGCGATAGTCAACGCGACGAACGCGATCGAGCGCGTGCGCGATGCCCCCATAGAACCCTGTTTCACCTTGTTTGCTTCCATGCTCCGCTCCTCTTCCAGGACGATCCTTCGTTTTCAGCAGCCTCGCACTATAAGCAAACCCCGCAGTTTTGTGAACCGCGGGGTTTAAGCAAGGGTGACAATCTGGATGCGCGATACGAGCGGCTTAGAACTTCGCTTTCAGTTCTCCGCTCTCGAGCTTCTTCAAGCGTCCCATCTCTAAGACGATGAACACCACCGTGGTGAAGATGGCCAGGAAGTCGGCCGCGGGGGTGGCGAAGTACAGCGCGTCGAGGCTGACGAACTGCGGGAACCAGCTGGGCAGCACCATCGGCAGCACGATGAGCAGCGGCACCAGGAACAGTATCTGGCGCGTCAGCGACAAGAAGATGGACTTGAGCGGCTGCCCGGTTGCCTGGAAGTAATTCGAGCCCACGATCTGGAAGCCGATGAAGGGCAGCATGAGCAGCTGCACCTTGAGGGCGAACACCGTGAAGTCGCGCAGTGATTCGTTCGTGATGCCGAAGAACCCGACGATCTGCTCGGGGAACAGGTGCACGAGCGCCCACAGCGCCAAACCGATGCCCGTCGCCCCGAAGATGCCGTACCATAGCGTCTTCTTCACGCGTTCGAACAGGTGCGCGCCGTAGTTGAAGCCCAGCAGCGGTTGGATGGCGATGGACACGCCGATCAGCGGCAGCACCGCGAACATGGCCACGCGCTGCACCACGCCGATAGACGCGAGCGCCCCCTCGGCTCCCAGCGGGCTCATGGCGCCGTACATGTTCAGCAGATTGTTCAGCACGAAGTTCACCACGGCCATGCCCGCCTGTACGGCGAAGCTGGCCAGACCCAGCGACAGAATCAGCCGCACCGTGCGCAGATGCAGCGGCAAGTAGTGCAGATGCAGCTTCATAGGAACGTTCTTCGTAACGATGAAGTACCACAGCACCGTGGCGCACGAGATGGCCTGGCCGCACACCGTGGCCAGCGCGCTGCCCTGCACGCCCCAGCCCAGCACCATGACGAACAGGAAGTTGAACACCGTGCATGATACCGCGCCGATGATCATGGTGCCCAGCGCGCGGTTCGGTGCGCCGGCCGTACGGATGAAGTTGTTCACGCCCATGCCGATGCACTGGAACACGAAGCCCAGCGAGATGATCTGGATGAACGAGCGAGCGTACTCCCAATCCTCCGCCGTGGCGCCCGACACGCCGAGCAGCGCATTGACGCAGGCGGGAATATGCATGAGCACGGCCACGATCACCGCGAACACGAGAGACAGGCACACCGTGTTGCCCAGGCTACGCTCGGCCTCCACCCGGTTGCCCTCGCCCATGCGCAACGCTGCCAGCGCATTACCGCCGTTGCCCACGAGCATGGCGATGGCCATGAACACCGTCATGATGGGCATGGCCACCGTGGCGGTGGCAAGGCCGATCTCGCCCATGGCCTGCCCCAGGAAGACGGAGTCGATGACGTTGTACGCACCGTTGACCAGCATGCCCAGGATAGAAGGGATGGCGAATTCCACGATAAGCCGCGGAATGGACGCCGTACCCATGCGGCTGACTTTATCGTCGCGGCCGGTGCGCTTCGGATCTTTGCCGATCGGTGCTCCGGCACGTTCTTCATTGAGGTCGAGAGAGGGGTTCGTTGCTTCTGATTCCATGAGTTCGCCGCTGCCTTTCGAGCTTCTCCAATTTCGAGGAACGGCACATTGTAACCCATCTTTTCGCCGCCGCACAGCCTGGAAATCGGATACACCGTAAAGCCGCACCGCGTATGCTATATTGGAGCAACATCGCCACGTTACATGGAGAACAGGGGAAGCATGTACCGGATGAAGGAATTCTCGGCCATGACAGGCCTGCCGCAATCGAAGATCCGTTTCTACGAGAAGCACGGCTTGATTCTCTCGGATCGTCAGGAAAACGGTTACCGAGTATTCACCCCCGAAGATGCCTTCAAATCAAACGCATTTCGTGTGCTGCTGCAATACGGGTTCAGCATCGATGAAGCGGTCGCTATGCTCGACGCGAAACAAGGCACAGAAGAGTTCGAGCGGTCACTGCTGCATCAACAAGAAAAGCTCATGCACGAAGCCGACCTGATCGCGTACCGACTAAGACGGCTTGAAAGCACCCTTGGCGCGATACAGTCTGAACCTGGTTTAGAGTTCGAACTGGTGGATGCCGCCGATCAGGTGTACATCAACTCTTCATACGGACGAGACTTCCATGTCTCGCTCGAGCACGAGAAAACGATCTCGCAGTATTACAACCTTCTGAGCATCACCAGCTGTGCACGCATCATCAAGCGAGACGACCTGCTGGACAACCGCCCAACGGTCAACCCCGACTATGTCATGACCATGCCCGAACACGAGAGCTACCGCCTTGACGAAGGGGCGCGAAAGCAGGTAAAGCGCCTCTGCTTGGGAAAATGCATTCGCTTTAGAAGACAAGCGACCCGAACGGAAAGCGTGCAGAAGGAAACGTTCACGAGCCTGTTCGAACACCTCGACAGCCACGGTTATCGAGTGAGGAACGACATCATCCTCTTCCCCTCCTTCCTCAATCTCGACGGATTCGGAAGCGACATCGAAACTCTGTACGTGCCCGTCAGCTGAAGTGCATAAGGAAAGGGCTTCGGCGCAGCGAACGCGACGAAGCCCTTCAAGGGAGGGAAAGAACCGCGTTGCTAGTACAGCACCTCTTCGTCAGGCGCGTACACATGGCAGTTCTCGCAGTAGTTGAACGTGATCTCTTTGTCCTTCTCGTGGCAGTTCACGCATGCATTGTAGCCGCCGTGCAGGGAATCATGCGGATTCCAATCACCCAGGTCAGCAGTGCGCTCGGCAAGCGCTTCGTAGCTACCGCCATGGCAGCTGAGACACTGCTCGTCGGAAACGTAGGCGCCCGCCTCGCTCGACACCGTTTGGGTCTTCGTACCCTCGCTCGACCCGGAATCGGCCTGTTGCGGCGCACAACCCGCTATCGCGAACACCGCCACCAACGCAACCGCCACGAGGGCAATCATAATGTCCAGACGCAAGGTAGACCGACTCATGCCTGGCCTCCTTTCAACATATGCTCTACCGCCACGTAGCCGAACGTCGCCGCACGACCCACCGACGTGCCGGGAATATGGCGCGGGTAGTTGCCTGCGTAGAAGTTGCCCGACACGTTGCCCGTGGCATAGAGTCCTTCAATAACCTTGCCGTCCTTGTCCAGCACCTGGGTGTCGCCGTTGATGGTGAGGCCGCCCACCGTGGCAAGGATGACGCTGTTCGTGACCAAGGCATAGTACGTCTCACCCGTGAAAGGCTTGTTGTTGCCCGCGTAACGGTAGTAGTCGGGGTCGCGCTCCAAGCCGTCCTCGAAGAAGCTGTTGTAGCGCGCCACCGTTTCCTCAAGGGCGGCGGCGTCGATGCCCGCCTTAGACGCTAGCTCGCCCAAGGACGAAGCGCGGAACAGATGGCCCTTGGCCTCGTCGCGCTCAAGCTGTTTCTCGGCGCTCGGCTCCTTCTCCAACGCAGAGGCGATCATAGCCTGGTCGAAGATATGGAAACACTGATGGCCGCGGCGCTTCTGCACGTTGATGGCGTTCGACATGTACTGGCGCGCTTGGTTCTCGTTCACAAAGCGCTTGCCCTCTTCGGTGACGATGATCGAGTAGTTCATAGCGCCGGGGAAGTACACGCGCTTCTCGACGAACGTGGACGGGGTGGCGTTGCTGAAGTTCATGACCGGATGCGGCAATGAGTCCATGTCCGCGCCGATACTGAGGCCCATCATGTGGCCGTCGCCTGTGGTTCCCCAGCTGGGATTCCACCACACAGAGGACTCGTAGTCTTCAGGGCGCACCCACGCTTGCATCATCTCAGGGTTCGCGTCGTAGCCGCCCGTGGCCAGCAACACGCCCTTGGATGCGTTGATGCGCACGTATCCGTCGCCGTTCTTAGCGATGCAGCCGATCACACGACCGCCGTCTTCGCGGATGAGCTGCACGGCGGGCATCTCATAGCGAATCTCCAGGTTGTCGTAGGTTTCGGCAACCGCGCGCAGCTCCTTGCACACGTACAGGCCGAACAGCCACGTAGTGCTGATACCCTCGGGCATCTTGAAGTTGACGTAGCTGTCGATGACGGGGAAACCGTTGTAGTTCGGCGCCTGGTCGAACTTGTACAGCTGCCAACCCGAACCACCCTTGTCGAGCATATCCTGCCAGAAATCGGCTACTTCGCCCGACCGGTTCACGTACGTTTCGATGGAGCAGGGGTCGACGCGCCAATCCGCAGCACGGTAGATCTCATCGCGCAGCTGAGCAGGATCGATATCAATCCCCTGCTCCTTTTGGAACTTCGCGCCCACCGCGCCGAAACTCTCCCACGCCGAGCGTCCCTCGGTCATCTTCTCCAACGTGATGACCTTCGCGCCCTCCTCGGCCGCCTTCAAACTGCCCATCAGCCCGCCGATGCCGGCGCCGATGATGAGAACCTCGCACTCCTCGGTAGAGCTGATCTCAGATTCGGCGATATCACGATCCTCGAACGCGATCGGCCCGCGCGGACCGGGAAAATCAGCCTTGCGCAGAGGGCACAGCGACGCATCGTCACCCAGAGCCTTGGAATACTCGTTGCCTGAATCCGTCGCCTCCGTTGATTGCGCATCGGCAGCCCCGTCGTCCGCAAACGCCTTGCCTGCTCCGGGAAACGCGAGCATGCCCGCTGCCGCAGCTCCGGTTAACCCCGCTCCTCTGAGAAAGTCTCGCCGTGACAATCTGGCTTGTTCCATCTCTCCTCCTTTACGTACGTTCCCTCTTGACGCCGCTCAGGGCGCAGGGACAACGGTAGACCCTGAACCATGTCGAGGGTCAAGCAGGAGATTCAAAGAGAACGACGGGCTTTTCGACAGAACGAGCGTGCTACACGAGGTGCGCTTCGCCGGAGGAGATTGCGGTTTCGATGCCGGATTCGCTACGCAGCACGAGACGGCCTTGAGCGTCGACGCCCACAACCGCCCCTTCCGCCAGCAGATTGTCCGCACGATCGACCATGCGAACGTTTTGTCCGTTCAAGCTGGAGTAGGCGTTGAACTCGTCCACAAGCGGTGCGAAGCCGTTGCGCCGCCATACACCGTACAGCGGCGCGAAGGCGGCGAGGAGCGCTTCGAGCACTGCTTCGACAGCGACGGCCGGCGCGGCAACGGAATCCGCGAGGTCGGCCACGTACGCAGGACGATTCTTGCCTCCCACGTCGGGGCGCTTGTCGGGCGGCAGTACGTTCACGCCCACGCCCACGCACACGCCGCCGCCGTGCGCCTCGAGCGAGATGCCGCAAAGCTTCGCGAAATCAGGCGCTCGGCCGTCTCGCGCACTGCAAGCATCGCCTTCGTTGGCACAAAATAACCGCTGTGCACGATTTTTCTGCCCTAATTCCTTCCCAGATTCGGAAAACCCCAGGTCGCGAATTTCGGTTGCTTCAGGAAATCGTGCATAGCGCGCCTTTTGTGCCAGCACCACATCGTTGGGCCATTTGATGCGCACGGCCTCCTCAGCCCGCGCGCCCGCCAGCGCAACGAGTGCGCGGCGCACCGCCATGCCCACAACCAGGCTCAACGTGGGAAGTTCGCGCGGCGCCACCTGGGGGCGCAACAACAGCGAGCAATACAGTCCGCCTTCCGGGCTGGTCCACGAACGACCCTGCCGGCCGTAACCGGAAACCTGGCGAAGCGCGCGGACGACGAGGCCTTCCGGCTCTCCCGCCTCCAACGCGCGCTTGACTTCGTCGTTCGTCGATGCAACTTCCTCGTGCAGAGCGATGCGAAACGGGAAGCCGCTCGGCGAACCGCCTTCCCCCTCGTTGCCGAATCCAAATTCCGAAACACGCGCATCGCCTTTCCGGAGCGACGAAGAGCCGTCGACGCAAAACGAGGGCACAGAGCGCCCCTTGCTCACAGCCGCACGCTCTTCCCCACCGTAACCCCATCGACGCTAACCGGCACGTCATTGGCAAGCACGTGGCCAGGGAGCAGCTCCAACAGGGGCTGCACTACGAAATCGCGTTCCAGCAGGCGCGGATGCGGCAACGTGAGCACATCGGCATCCACGACGTACAGCTGGTAGTCGAGGATATCGAGGTCGCACGTGCGCGGCCCGTTCCGAACCTCGCGCACACGACCCAGGCTGTTCTCCACCGCATGCAGGTAGCCCAGAAGCTCTTTCGGCGGAATACCTGTGCGCAAAAGCACCACGGCGTTCACGAACGAATCTTGGTCGAGGTAGTAGGCCGGCTCGCTCTCGTAAAAGCTGGAGATGTCGACGATCTGCGAGTCGGGCAGCGAACACAGCTCGGTGATGGCCTGGTTGAGCATGGCGATCTTGCCCTCGCGCTCCTCGCCGGGCGAGGCCACAAGCGGGACGTTGCAGCCCATGCCGATGAGCGCGTAGGGCCGCAGCCCTTCGAGCGCGGCAACCGTGGCCGCCACGTTGTGCGCGCGCACCACGCTGGCTCCCAGCTCGCAGGCCATGAGCGCCTCGGCAGCCGAAACCTCGTCGCGCGCAGAAGGTTCGTCGATGCCGTACGCCCAGCCCAAGAAGCTCTTGCGCGACACCGCCACCATCACCGGGTAGCCCAGGCGCACGAACTCTTGGAAGTTGCGCACCAGCTCCAGCGTCTGCGACGGCGTCTTGCCGAAGCCGGGACCGGGGTCAATGCAGATGCGGTCGTGCGCGACGCCCGCAGCCTCCAAAGCGGCAGCCCGGTCGCGCAGCCACTCGCGCACGTCGGCCACCACGTCGTCATACGAAGGCGCGTTCTGCATGGTCGAGGGGTCGCCCTGCATGTGCATGACCACCAGCCCGCAATCGCTGTCGCGCACCGCATCCACCATGGCGGGGTCGCGGAAGCCGGACACGTCGTTCACGATGGCCGCGCCCGCTTCCAAGCACGCGCGCGCAACTTCGGCGTGGCGCGTATCGATGCTCACGCACACATCGCGCTGCGCCAATGCGCGCACCACCGGCAGCACGCGCGCCAGCTCCTCGTCCACGGACACCGGCGCGGCGCCGGGCCGCATGGACTCGCCGCCCACATCGATTATGCGGGCTCCCTCCTCCGCCATGCGCTCGGCATGAGCCAGCGCGGCATCGAAGCCGTCGTGCTGGCCTCCGTCGGAGAAGGAGTCGGGGGTAACGTTGAGAATGCCCATGACGATGGGCATTCTCGTATCGAACTCATAGGTTGCGCAGCGCCAGATCATCGTTCGGTGCCGTCGCCTTTCTGCTCAGGGGCTTGCGGAGCCGGAGCGTCGACAGGCGCCTCGTCCGACGTCGACGAAGCAGATGCGGGCGCATCGTCGCCGTCGCCCTCCGCAGGCTCGCGGTACGGCGGATTCGGATCCTGGTCGCCCGGCTCGACCGGCTCTTCCTTCCAGTTCGGGTCGGCCAGATGCTCGTCGCGGGCGCGCGCGGCGGCCTCCTCGGCCTCCTTGGCCGCGATGATCTCGTCCTCGTGCTTGAGGTACTCGTCCCACGTGTTGTCCAGCAGGGCAAGGCACGCCTCGCCTTCCACCGTTTCGCGCTCAAGCAGCACGTTGGCCATGAGATCCATCTGCTCGCGATGGCTTGCCAGAATCTCATAGGCGCGATCATGCGCGTCCTTCATGATGCGGGCGACCTCGTCATCGATGCGCTTCGCCGTCTCCTCCGAGTAGTCCTGCGTGTTGCCGTAGTCGCGGCCCAGGAACACTTCGTGGTTCGGCTGGCCAAACACCTGCGTGCCCAGCTCGGCGCTCATGCCGTACTGCGTGACGATGGCGCGGGCCATCTTCGTGGCGCGCTCGAGGTCGTTCGATGCGCCCGTGGTGATGTCGTCGCAGAAGATCTCCTCCGCCACGCGACCGCCCATGAACACGGCCAACTCGTCGCGCATCTCGCCGAGCGAGTTGAGCACCTTGTCCTCCTTGGGGATGGACAGCGTGTAGCCCAGCGCTCGGCCGCGCGAGATGATCGAGATCTTGTGCACGGGATCGGCGTGCGGAAGCAGGTGACCGACCAGGGCGTGACCGCTCTCGTGGTACGCGATGGTGTGCTTCGTCTGTTCGTCCAGCACGCGACCCTTGCGCTCGGGCCCGGCGATGACGCGCTCCATGGACTCGGACACTTCCTGCTGCGTGATGATCTTCTTGCCGCGACGCGCGGTGAGCAGCGCCGACTCGTTCATGAGGTTGGCCAGGTCGGCACCCGTGAAGCCCGGCGTGAGCTTGGCCACCTTCGACAGGTCGACGTCGCTGCCGATGGGCTTGTCCTTCGAGTGCACCTGCAGGATCTTCTCGCGGCCCTTCACGTCGGGCGCGTCCACCACGATCTGGCGATCGAAGCGGCCGGGGCGCAGCAGCGCCGGGTCCAGAACGTCGGCGCGGTTCGTAGCAGCGATCAGCACCACCGAGTCGTTGCTCTCGAAGCCGTCCATCTCCACCAGCAGCTGGTTCAGCGTCTGTTCGCGCTCGTCGTGGCCGCCGCCGAGGCCCGTGCCGCGCTGGCGGCCGACAGCGTCGATCTCGTCGATGAAGATAATGGCCGGGCTGGCATCCTTCGCCTGCTGGAACAAGTCGCGCACGCGAGACGCGCCCACGCCGACGAACATCTCGACGAAGTCGGAGCCGGAAATGCTGAAGAACGGCACGCCCGCCTCACCGGCGACGGCGCGCGCGAGCAGGGTTTTACCAGTGCCCGGAGGGCCCACCAAGAGGCAGCCGCGCGGGATCTTCGCGCCCATGGACTGGTACTTCGCTGGGTTCGCCAAGAAGTCCTTGATCTCCTGCATCTCCTCGACGGCCTCGTCGACGCCGGCCACGTCGGAGAACTTCACGTCGGGGCGCTCCTCGATGGACTTCTTCGTCTTGGCCTTGCCGAAGCTCATCTGCGAGTTGTTCGCCTTCTGCATCTGGTTGAAGAAGAAGAACAGGATGAGGCCGATGATGATGAAGGGCAGCAGCGTGCCGAGCAGCTCCACGAACGGGCTGGGCAGCGCCACCTCGTACGGCACGTTGGGATGCGCCGCCATGAGGTCGCCGAGCGAGCCGCCGTAATAGGTGGACGTGAAGTTGCGCTCCACGCCCAGCGTGGCCCCGTTGATGTCGGTGGTGCCCACGCCGCCGAGCGCCTTGCCCGTCTCGGGGTTCTTCAGCGTGGCCATGCGCGCGTTGAGCGCCTGGAAGGCTTCGTTGAACGCATCGGCGCCGGTGGAGCCCGCCGTGATGGCGGGATAGTACGAGCCCGACACCGTGTAGTCGCCGGCGTTGTACACCACCTTCGTCGCGCGATCCTGCTCGACGGCCTGCACGAACTCGGACGTGATCAGACGGTCGGTAGGCTTGGCGCCGGCAGACGACATGTTCAAGAACTGCTGGCCCACGAAGAAAGCCACCAGCATGAACAGGACTACCGATATGATGGTCGTCCTCGGGCTGGGTTGCTGGAACTGCGATTGTTTGTTTTGCTGTGCCATAGCGTTTAACTTTCCTTTTCTCACCGACTCGCGCTGCGATGACGGACAGACCCGCGTGCCCGCCCGTCATCGCATGCGGCCGATGCCGCATACCCTTAGCACGACGCGACTCGGCAACGCCGAACCGGTCGACCGCCAAGATAGCTTCGCTAGTAAATCTCCGGCTTCAAGATGCCGATGTAGGGCAGGTTGCGATACCGCTCCGCATAGTCCAACCCGTAGCCCACGATGAACTCATCGGGGCACTCGAAACCGATATATTTGCAATCGATCTTCGCCTGCGCAAGCGTCTTCTTCCGAAGAAGCGTGGCTACCTCGATGGAAGCCGGTTGACGCGACGACAGGTTTTTCAGCAAGTACGTCAGGGTAAGACCGGAGTCGAGGATGTCCTCGGCCACGATGACGTGACGCCCTTCGATTTGAGACGAGAGGTCTTTCAGGATACGCACCACGCCGGAGCTCTTGGCGCCGTTTCCGTACGACGAGATGGCCATGTAGTCCATTTCGAGCGGAAGCTCGATCTTGCGCGCCAGATCCGCCATGAAGATAGCGGCGCCGCGCAGAACCGAGATCAGGATGATGCCTTCGTCGGCCGCGTCGGCGTAATCGCGCGTGATGGCCGCGCCGATCTCGCCCACACGGTCAGCGAGCTGCTTTTCGGTGAACAGGATCTCCGAAATGTCGTTGTGCACGTTCCTAACCTCTATCGTCGCATTTCGCTTCCGCTATCGCCCCTGATCAATCTGCGAGATCAATGGGCGAGAGCGTCACGCTTACCTTGAATTCAGCTAGTGTACCATTGCCTTTCCGGGAAAAGGAGACGATACGGTAACGCCAGCCTGCCTGTCACGATTTTTACATTTCGCAATGGGAACTGGGACGATAGGTTGAAAATGCCATAGGCTGGCGCAGCAAGTCAGCGAGGGAGGTTGCGGCGCGCGGGATCGTGGGGAGAGCGCAGGCGAAGCGCATTTCGATGTGCGAGCCCTCGACTCGACTGAGAGATCGGGCGGCGCAGCCGCCCAGCGTCGAGTCGTTCGCCGTCCGTCAGGACGCCGAACCCGCGAAGTCCGGGAACTCCTCCAGCAAACGACCTACGGGCAGGCCGATGACGGTGTCCATCGCGCCGTCGACGCGCGCCACCAGATCGGCTCCGGCCCCCTGCACGGCATAGGCGCCGGCCTTGTCGAACGACTCGCCCTTGCGCAGATAGTCGACGATCTCTTCGTCGGTCAGCTCGCGGAACGTCACAGCCGAGCGATCGACGAACGTGCGGAAGCCCAGCGAGATGTTCTCGGGCTCGGGCGCGGCCACCATCCATACGGATACAGCCGTCAGCACTTCATGCGTGCGACCCGACAGGCAGCGCAGCATACGCTTCGCGTCGGACAGGCTGACGGGCTTGCCGAATATCTCCCCTTCGCACACCACCATGGTGTCGGCGCCGATGACGGCGGCCATGCCTGTGTAGTCTTCGGCCAGCACCTCCTGCACCACGGCGCCGGCTTTGCGCTCGGCCAGCTTCTTGCACGCCTCGGGCGGATCGGCCAGGAGGTCGGGCTCCAAGGTCTCGTCCACCTCGGACGCGTGCACGACGAAGCGCACGCCGGCGTCTTCGAGCAGCTGCTTGCGACGCGGCGACGCGCTGGCCAGCACGATGTCGAGGGCGGGCATGGGCGTTTCGGCGGGCGCGGCCGCCGGTTGGGTGTTCTGTTCGTTTTCCATGCGCGGTATTGTAGCGCAGCGGGCGCAAGCGTTGCACCAAGAGCACGCAGGTTCCACGCGAAGCGCCCAGACGCAAGCGCGGGCAACTCTGACCCCGACCGCAAACTCCTCCCCGATTCTCCCTGCTACACATCTCACCGAATTGTTTCACGTGAAACAATCGTCGCGATGCGCTGCGATAAGAGAACGCGCGTACGCGATATCGTTGAGAACGCATAAGCCGTCCCTCATCGAGTTCAATAATCATTGCGATATCGCAATGATTATTCTATACTCGGATCATATGCCGCTCGCGCAGAACCAAGGAGGTTGCATGCTGTCGGTCGTCGAAAGCGCCGAAATCCTACAGGTCACGCCAACGCGGGTGCGGGCGCTCATCGCACAAGGAGCATTGCCGGCGCAGAAAGTCGGACGCACGTGGACGCTCCGGGAGGAGGACGTGATGCAGCGTGCCGCAACCCGGCCGTCCGCAGGCCGTCCGCGCAAGGCGGACGTTCCGTCCCCTGCAGACGACAGCAAGCCGCACGCAGCAGCAAGCGAGCTCTATCGCGCATGCAAAGACCATCTGGCAGCGTGCCCGAGCGCTGCCGAGATAGCGGCGATCGACGACCCCGAGCAGGCCGCGTTCCGCATCGCCGTCGCCGACTTCTTCCTCCAACGCAAACAGTCGGAGCTCGTTCGCCAAGGGGTCTTCTGATGAGCGAGCAACCGTTCTACGTGGTGTTCGCCGGCGTGAACGGAGCAGGCAAATCCACCCTGTTCCGCAGCGATTTCTGGCACACGGGAGGGATGCCCGCCACCATGGCGCGCGTGAACCCCGACGAAATCCTCCGAGAGCAAGGCGGGGACTGGTCGAACGGCCAGGATCAAGTGGCCGCAGGCAGGATCGCGCTGCGCAGCGTGGACGAGCATCTGGCGGCACGACGCTCGTTCAATCAGGAAACAACGCTGGCCGGCCATCGAGCCCTGCGCACCATGGCCGAAGCACGCGAGAAGGGATACCGCGTGTTCCTGTTCTACATCGGCCTTGCAAACGAGGGCATAGCCCTGCAACGCATCGAACGCCGCGTGCAGGCGGGAGGTCACGATATAGATGAGGCGCTCGTTCGAAAACGGTACCGGGCGTCGCTCGCGAATCTGAGCAAAGCGCTACCCTACTGCGAGGAGGCGCACGTATTGGACAACACCGTCGCGTTCAAGCGCATCGCCCTATGGCACCGCAACACGCTCGCTTGGTGGGGCGCGTCGAAGTCAGTGGGAGCATGGCTTCCCGAAGCCATCGCCGACGAATCGCTTTGGAGACGATCGTAGCGCGACCTACCCGCGCTTTCGGCGGGCGCGGTAGGCGGACATGGGCTCTATGCGGACGCCGCGCTTGTTCGCGCTGACGGCGAGGTCGCCTTGGATGTTGGCCACGTAGCCGCTGCGAGGCTTGCCGCCCGCCTCGTCGTCGAACGCGGCCAGCACGGCCTCCACCGAGGCCGTCTCCACGCGGGCGTCGCGACCCAGCATCAGCTGCAGCGCGCGCATCACGGCGCGCCGGCGCAGGGGCAACGGCTCGGCGCCGAATGCGGGCGCCAGCACGCAACCTGCGTCGTACTCGTCGCCGAGCGCTTCGACGTGGCCCGCCATCAGCCCATCCACCATATCCTCCAGCATATCGTCCTCGTCGGCGATGAGGTTCATCGTGCGGCCGAGCACCTCCAGAAGCTGCGGGTTGCGCTCCTTCGCGCGCGGGACGATCTCATGGCGCACGTAGGCCCGGAACCGGTCGGTGTGCGCGTTCGTCGCGTCCTCGCGCCATAAGCACCCCGCGTCGTCGCAGGCCACGGGCGCGCCGTCGCGTTCGCGCTCGGCGATGTAGGCGCGCAGCTCCTCGCGGCTCGCATCCAGCAGGGGGCGCACCACCGGCCCGTTGCGGTACTTCATGGCGCGGAACCCACCCGGCCCCGTGCCCACGATGGAGCGCATGTAGAAGCTCTCCACGCGATCGTCGGCCGTGTGCGCCGTCAGGATGCGTCCATCGGCAAGCGGTGTCGCCGCATGCAAGCAGAGGCTTTCGAGCGCTTCGTTGGCCGCCAGGTAACGCTCACGCCTGGCCACCGCCTCCACGTTCTCGCCCGTGCGCTGCGCCTCTCCCGCTATGTCTATCTCGCACGAGAACAGCGGAACGTCCAGCAGCTCGGCCAACTGAGCGACGAAGCGAGCGTCCTCGTCGGCATCCTCGCCCCGAAGCCGGTGGTTGACGTGCAGCATGGCAAGCTGCCCCAGCGCCCCGCGTTCCCGCAACTCGCAGGCGATATACGCGAGCGCCGTCGAATCCGACCCGCCCGACACCATCAGCATCGCCGGCGTATCGGCATCGGCCAAGCGGCGTGCCGAGAGCACCGCTGCCGCCCGATCGACCAGCGTTTCCGTTTGCACAGCAGCCATCATGCCCTCCCTTCCAAGAACCTCCGCTCGAACTCTTCTTCTGGCAGAGGACGACCGAACAGGAAGCCTTGGATATAATCGAGACCCATGCCGCCCACTACTTCGTATTCTTCGTTGGTCTCCACGCCTTCGAGGCACACGCTGATACCCACGGCGTGGCACAATTCCACCACGAACTTGATGAACGTGGCATCGAACGTGCTCGTCTGGATATCGCGGATGAACGCGCGGTCGATTTTCACGATGTCGGCAGGCGACGTCTTCAACACGCCCAACGACGAGTAGCCCGTACCGAAATCGTCCATAGCCACACGCACGCCTTGCATGCGCAGCTGATCGAACAGCTCATGAGTGACCTGGGCGTCGTCGGCGAAACGGCTTTCGGTCATCTCCACGACGAGGCTCTCAGGAGGCAGCTCCGCCTCTCGCAACGTGTCCACGATAAGAGGAACCAGACCGTCCTCGTCAAGTTGGCGATACGACAGGTTCACGCTCATGGTAAACGAGGGGATCGCCTTCCTCCATCGTTTACAGGTGTCCACAGCATGTTGCAGAACCCACGTGCCCACAGGAACGATAAGACCGCTCTCTTCGAGCAGCGGGATAAACTCGAGCGGCGACAAGTCGCCATACTCGTCGCAACGCCAACGCGCAAGCGCCTCGGCTCCCACGACGCAACCCGTTGCAGCTTCCACCTGAGGCTGGTAGCACAGGCTGAATCCCTTGAAGCCGTTCTCCACGCTGTCCCGCAGCAGCTCCATCAGCTCGAGCTCGCGCACGCGCTCGGCCAGAATAGGCTGCGAGAAGTTTACGCAGCGCTTCTTCCCATGCCCTTTCGCGTGTTCCAACGCGTAATTGGCGTACTTCACGAGGCTCTCGTACGTTTCGGCATCGCCGGGATATTGCGCGATGCCGCCGGACAGCGTGCAATAGAACTTGCGGCCCTCATGATCGTGCTGTCGCTGAAACATACCGCCTAGCTGCGCGTATGCGCTGCGCAGCACGTCGACATCGTCATCGACGATCACGGCGAACTCGTCGCCGTCCAGACGGTACACGCGCGCGTCCTCGGGCAGCGAGCTTTGGATGCGCTGCGCCACGAACCGAATGACCTCATCGCCGAATGCACGGTCGTAGCGGTCGTTGATGTGCCGCAAGTCGTCGATACCCAGCACCATGAGGCTGATCCGCGCGCTCTGCATCGTCTCCATACGACGACGCACGTCGTCCTCGAACTCGAACTTGTTGAAAAGACCGGTCAGCGGGTCGACCTTGCTCTTCTTTCCCAGGTTCGTGATGAACCCGGCGAACAGCAGCGGCTTTCCCTTCGCGTCGAGGATGAGCCGGCCGCGGCATCGCAGACGCACCCATTCGCCTTTGCGGTTGATGGCGCGATACTCCACCCAATGGCGCGTCGTGCGCGCATCGGCGACTTCCTGGTTCGATTCGAGGAACGCCTGCTTGTCGTCAGGATGCACCTTCGAACCCCACACGGCCGCCGCGTTTTCCACCACCTCGGAGGGAAGGTCGAACTCTTCCACCATAGCGCGCGGGTAGCGGAACACGCCGGTTCTCATGTTGCATACGTACAGATAATCGTCGGTGCTCTCGACCAGCGCGTCGTACAGCTTGCTTTCATCGTACGAGAACGAGCACGGATCGACCGACACCCCCCTGCCCGATCGTTCAGCGCTGATCAGGGCGTTGATGTTGCGATCTATATGAAAACGTCGCTTCTCCTCGTACATACGCCGGTCCGCCAAGGCCAGCACCTCGTACAACTCCAGCGGCGCTTCGGGGTCCGCCTCTGCGATGCCGAAGCAGAAACCCATCTCGTAGGGAGGCTCGGTACGGCGCGGAGTCGCGGAGAGCGCAGCGCGTGCGCGCTCGATCTTGACGCGCGTGGAAGCCGCGTCGCCTAGGAATACGCACACGAACTCGTCGCCGCTCAAGCGGAACCCGTAATCGTTGGGACCGAATTCGCATCGTACGGCGTTCGCAGCCGAACGGATCAGGTA
This sequence comes from Eggerthella sp., assembly GCF_048329335.1. NCBI lineage: Bacteria > Bacillati > Actinomycetota > Coriobacteriia > Eggerthellales > Eggerthellaceae > Eggerthella > Eggerthella sp. The sequence goes on from NZ_DBFEGU010000036.1 coordinate 17,470, forward strand.
ATCTCCCTCGGCATGGCCATGAAGATCGTTCACATCCTTCAGCCGGTTGATGTCGTATAGAACGACGGACACCTGCTCGCCCTCGACCGCAGCCCGCGCAAGCGAGATGCCCAGCCGCTCCTTACCGGCTCGGCGCGACAGCATCCCGGTCAGTTCGTCGGTGTTCGCAGAAACGAGCGCCGTGATGTCCACCGACTGCTGCAAATGCACACGCGACCCGTCGACCCAGGTCACCAGGCTGTCGTAGTTGCGGTACGTGCGCCCCGTCATGGGGCTTTCCTCGTCCCACTCCACCAATGGAACTTCGTCGCCGCAGCTTAGAAGCTCGTCAACCGGGCAGAAGGCGCATCGCTCGGTCAAGCCGCGCTGCAGCACCTGCCAGCACACCTTGCCCTCCGGATCCTCCACGCCGTAATCGTGCTTCATGAACCCGTTCATATAAAGAATGCGATCCGTCTTCGGATCAGTCACGTAGATGCTCGTGCGCATGCCTTCGAGAACCGTATCGAACACGAAGCTGCGCAGATCGGTGGAGCCGCCATGGCTCCCGTCGACCGCGAGCGGCGCGTCGTGCCGCATCCTCGGAACCGCTTCGTCAGGCTCATCGTTCGACGACTGACGAATATCGCAATCGCTCATCGGTCGCTCCTTTCAAAGAAGCCCTCGACGCGCTCCACCAGCGCGATCGTCTCGATGTGATCCGTATGAGGGAACATGTCGACCGGCTGCACCGTGCGAACGGCATAGCCGCGCTGGCGCAAAAAGGCCAGGTCGCGCACCTGCGTAGTCGGGTTGCACGAGATGTAGACGATGCGCCGGGGCGCCAGCGTCACTGCGGCCGCGAGGAACTCCTCGCTCGACCCGGCGCGCGGCGGATCCATCAGCAGCACGTCCACAGCATCGCCTGCGGCGGCGCGCTCGCGCATGAACGCCCCTGCATCGCCCACCGCGAACCGAGCGTTCTCCACGCCGTTGTGCTTCGCGTTCTCGCGCGCGTCGCGCACGGCCGACGCCACCGTGTCCACGCCGATCACCTGGCGCGCGCCGCGCTTGGCGGCCACCAGACCAATGGTGCCGGTGCCGCAGTAGGCGTCGATGGCCGTTTCAGAGCCGGTGAAGCCGGCCAGGTCGATGGCGCGCTCGTACAGCACCTCGGTCTGCACGGCGTTCACCTGGTAGAACGACTGCGACGAGATGCGAAAGCTCAGCCCGCACAGCTTGTCCAGGATGAAGCCCGGACCGTACAGCGTCTGCTCGCGCTCGCCGAGAATTACGTTGGTCTGGCGCTCGTTCACGTTCTGCACGACCGACGTGATGCGAGGGCAGCGGCGCACCAGCTCTCGGCAAAACGCGCGCGATGCGGGGAAAGCGCGGCCGTTCGTGACCAGCGTGACCAGGATCTCGCCGCTGGTATGTCCCACGCGCACCACGGCGTGGCGCAGGAAGCCCGTGCCGGAATCCTCGCGGTACGGCTCGATACCGAAGCGCGGCATGAGGTCGCGGACCGTGCGGATGATGCGCTTGGCCTCTTCGTTCTCGATGAGACAGCCGTCGGTGGGGACGATGCGGTGCGATCCGGCCGCGTACATGCCGCAGAGGATCTCGCGGCGCGGCTTCTGAGCGCGCTTGCCGTCGCGGCCGCCGCGCGCGTCGCGCCCCTTCCCCGCCCGAGCGTTCGCGGAGCCTTGCAGCTTGCGACCGGGCGCGTAGGGGGACACCACCTTGTTGCGATAGCAGTACGGCTCATCCATGCCCAGGATGGGCCGCAACGCGGACGCGTCGGCCACGTCGGCGAACAGCTCGGCCACACGCGTGTCCTTGCTTGCGAGCTGCTGCGCGTACGGAACGCCCACGTGCTGGCAGGCGCCGCACTCGCGCTCGACGGGACAGACGGGCGCTTTCTGCGTGGAACGCTGCGCGGGTTGGGCGCTACCAGACGAGGAACTTGGCATTGTCGATGCTCCAATGTACGTCGCGAATAAACCGTTGCAGCTCTTCGCCGTCGCGCAGCTCGAAGAGCCTGACGATTTCCGCATGCTCTTCGTTGGCCTTGCGCAGCAGGCCGTCCAGCTCGTCGGCGCCCACGTTGGCGTACTCCCGTTTCATGAAGTAGCGGTTCATCTGGTGAATCAGCCCTATCAGACGGGTGTTGCCGCACTTGCGCACATAGCAGTCGTGGAAGTCGTGCTGCAGGTCGTCGTATTTCTTGTAGAGGCCCTTCTCGATGGCCAGCTGCATGGAACCGTGCAAAAACTGCAGCTGCGCGATGTCGTCGTCGGTCATGTCGCCCACGGCCAACAGCGCGGCGCGGCCGTCCAGCGGGCCGATGATCTCCACGATTTCGCGGGCGCTGTCCTCCGTCACACGCTTGACGTAGAAGCCCTTGCGCGGCACGTTCTCCAAGTAACCGTCGGCGGCCAGCTGGATGAGCGCCTCGCGCACGGGCGTGCGGCTGACGCCGAGCGCATCGCATATCTGCTGCTCGCTGATCTTGTGATCGTCGGCCAAAGTCCCGCCGTCGATCAGGTCGACGATGTGGTTGTATACATGGTCTTTGAGGGAACGGTATTCGTTCGTCATTTCATCCGCCTGTCGTACGGCTTTCGTGTATGCCAATATACCACAAGCACTACGGCGCATTCGCGCGCTTGCCCCGCATGCATGGAGGTTCTGCCGCATTCGCGCTCGCATTCCGACACGCATCATCGCCCGAAAAACACGCCTCATCGGCTGGAGCGTGTTTTTCGGGCGATGATGCGCTCTGCCCACGCCCCCCGATCGCGCCCGAGGGAATTCGAGGGCCGGCGTGCCCCTCGCCGTCGCCAAATGAGACCCACCATCCCCTTTTCAACAACTCCGAAAAACTTCCCGTTTCCTCTTGATTGTATACAATATACAGAATACAATATGCGCCATAGGAAGCAAACGGAAATGATCTCTCACGAAAGGATCCGTCATGACCAAGTTCTCCAACGTCATCGTCCGCCGCCCCGCCAAGTCCATGGTCGAGGGCATCACCTCCGCGCCCGAACTCGGCAAGCCTGATTACGAGAAAGCCCTCAAGCAGCATGACGACTACATCGCGGCCCTCAAGGAGTGCGGCGTCGAAGTGACCGTCCTGCCCGCCCTCGAGCAGTTCCCCGACTCCTGCTTCGTCGAGGATCCCGCGGTCATCACGCGCTGCGGCGCCATCATCACGAACCCGGGCGCCGACAGCCGCAACGGCGAGAAGGACGAGATCGAGCCGGCCGTGCGCCAGTTCTTCGACGACGAGCATGTGAAGCGCATCGTGAGCCCCGGCACGCTGGACGGCGGCGACGTCATGATGGTGGGCGACCACTTCTACGTGGGCCAGTCCGCCCGCACGAACGAAGAGGGCATCCGCCAGTTCTGCGAGATCCTGGAAGGCTGGGGCCTCGAGGGTTCCGAAGTGAAGCTGGAGAAGGTCCTGCACCTGAAGACCGGCGTGAACTACCTGGAGGACGGCAACATGCTGGTGTCCGGCGAGTTCGTGACGAAGCCCGACTTCGAGCAGTACAACCGCATCGAGATCCCCGAGGACGAGGCGTACGCCGCGAACTGCATCTGGGTGAACGGCACCGTCATCGTGCCCGAGGGCTATCCCACCGTGCTGAAGGCCGTGCAAGACGCCGGCTACGAGACGATCACCGTCGATACGTCCGAGTACCGCAAGCTGGACGGCGGCCTGAGCTGCCTGTCGCTGCGCTTCTAACCTGGGGGCTGTCTGTGGCGGCCGTCTAGCCGTTCAGAACCTGGGGGCTTTCGCACCCGGCCCCCGACCGCTCGGCCGGGAAAAGCGCTAGCGAACAATTCACTGGATTGTTCGCTAGCTCAAACCCCCAGAACCTTCACGGCTATCCGACTCGCCACAAACAGCTCGTCTCCTCCGTTCTTACATCGCCGCATACGGCGCGCTGCGGCACTTGCCCGGCGCGCCGTTGCATTTCCGACGCTCGCACCTTGCCGTGCCCTGCGTCAGCATTCCCTTCGACCCCCAGATAAAGGAGGGGCTATGTCGAACGCTGCCTCTGAAACCCTCGACGGGAGCCTCGCCGCCAGCGCAGGAGCCTCCCGCGACAAAGGTCAGATCATCGACCCGAACGGCCTCGATCTGTTCCGCCTCACCATGATGGTGATCACGGCCAGCATCTGCGGAGGCATCTTCGCGCTGGCCGGCGACATGGCCGCCGGAGGCGCCAGCACCGGCGCCGTACTCATCAGCTGGGCCATCTGCTTCGTGGGCGTGTTCTCGCTCATGATGTGCTTCAACGGGCTGTCGCAGGCCCGCCCCGATCTCACCGGCGGCATCTACGCCTACGCGGCGGCAGGATTCGGCGACTTCGTCGGGTTCAACTCCGCATGGGGTTACTGGGTGTCGGCGTGCCTGTCGAACGTGTCGTTCGCCATCCTGCTGTTCTCGGCGCTGGGGTACTTCTTCCATCCGTTCGAAAGCGGCAACAACCTGCTGTCGTGCGTGTGCGCGTCGGCGTTTCTGTGGCTGCTCGTGTGGCTCGTGTCGCGCGGCGTGAAGGAAGCGGCCGGCATCAACGTCATCGTCACCATCGCGAAGCTCGTGCCGCTTTCGCTGTTCGTGCTGTCCATCGCGCTGCTGGGCAAGTTCGACCCCGCCATCTTCATGGAGAACTTCTGGGGCGAAGCGGGCGGACCCGACCTTGGCACGCAGATCGTGTCCACCATGATCGCGCTCGTGTGGGTGTTCACCGGCATCGAAGGCGCCGTGGTCATCTCGGGTCGCGCGAAATACGCCCGCGACGTGGGCCGCGCCACGGTCATCGGCTTCATCTCGGTGTTCGTACTGTACCTCATCATCTCGCTGGAGAGCATGGGCGTCATGCCGCGCGCGCAGATGGCCGAGCTGGCCACCCCGTCGATGGCGGGCATCCTCGAACATGCCATCGGGTCTGTCGGCGCGAGCATCGTGAACCTCGGCGTGGTGCTGTCGCTTCTGGGCGCGATGCTGGGCTACGTGATCATCGCCGCCGAGACGCCGTTCGAAGCCGCGCGCCAGGGCGTGTTCCCGAAGTCGTTCGCGCGCACGAACAAGAACGGCGCGCCCATCGTCACCGTGCTCATCTCGGCCGGCATCACGCAGCTGTTCCTGATCGTGTCGGTGTTCTCGTCGTCCACGTACCAATTCTTCTACGCGTGCGCCGTGTCCACCATCCTCATCCCCTACGTGTGCTCGGCGGCCTACTACATGAAGATCGCCTGGAAGCGCGAGCACCTGACGCCCGAGCAGGTGAAGAAGGCCCGCGTGTTCGGCACCGTCGGCTTCGTGTACACGGTGTTCCTCGTGTGGGCGGCCGGGCTGGTGGGAATCATGATCACCACTATCCTGTTCGCTCCCGGCATCATCGTATATGCCATGGGCCAGCGCGAACGCGGCGAGAAGATACTGCCAAACATGGCGGACAAGGCGATAGCCGCCGTCATCGTGGTGCTCATGGCGGTATCGATCGCCCTCATGGCCACCGGGACGATACAGGTGCTGTAGCTCCCACTGCGCCGCCTGCTCGCTCGCGCAGGCGGCGCATACGCGCGGGTCGGCGCCGTTCGTTGGGTTACGGCTCCATGACCGATGTTTTCCGTCTCGCTTTCAGCGTGCTACAGTGATACGGATATATCGTCGCACGTCAAGGAGCGTCCCATGAACTTCATCATCCGCTGGCTCGTCACCGCTATCGCCGTGGGCGTTGCGGTGTGGATCGTTCCGGGCATGGATCTGCTCGGCGGCACCGACGCGTGGGTGGGCATCGCCATCTTCGGCTTGATCCTGTCGCTGATCAACATCAGCATCAAGCCCATCATGCAGGTGCTCAGCCTTCCCATCAGCGTGATCACGCTGGGCATCTTCTACCTGGTGGTGAACACGCTCATGCTGTACATCGCGGCATGGCTGGCCAACGGGATCTTCCAAGTGGGACTGGTCATCGACTCGTTCGGCAGCGCGTTCGTGGCCTCCATCGTCATCAGCATCGTATCGGCGCTGGTGAACGCATTGGTAGGCAAGGACTAGCATCCGGATCGCAACCACCTGCAAGCGGCACCGTCGGTTTCGGCAGTGCCGCTTTCTTTGGTTCGAGAGCGCTCCGAAACGATCGGAAGGGTCGTTTGCGTGAATTCTGAGCGCAGATCGCACGCAAACACGACAACCGCCGTACAATGGGCGCGGCAAAAATTGGGCAGGCGCACAAGCAAAGCGGCGCGTGCGCCCGCATACACGTGAGGATTGGAATCGTGAAACAGCAGACCGACGCCGTCTCAGGCGTCTCCGGGTGCGCGTCCGCACCTGCTCATGGCGATGTCTCTTGGCGCGCGAAAGCAGGACGGGCGGGCAAGCGAGGAGCGCGCTTCGCCGCGCAGCTCGCCCTGGTGGTTGCCGTGTACGGTGCGGGATGCGCGATCGCAAGCGTGCTTCCTGTCCGACTTCCGGGCAACATCGTGGGCATGGTGCTGCTGTTGGTACTGCTGGGCACGGGTCTGCTGAAAGCGCGGCATGTGGGCGACGCCTGCGACTGCCTGCTGGACAACATGTCGCTGTTCTTCATTCCCGCCGGCGTGGCCATCATGGGCTGCGTCTCCCTTTTGGAGGGCAACGCGCTGAAGTTCGCGCTCGTATGCGTAATCACCACGGTGATCGTGTTCTTGGCCACGTCGTACACGGTGATGCTCGTGTCTCGGCTGACGGCGAAGCGCGTCGATGCGACAGGCGTCGCCCGCGTCGCCGACGAGGAGGCGTAGGCGCGATGGACGGCATAGCGCAACTCGCACTGACACTCGCAGTGGGAACCGTCGCCTCGTTCGCAGTGTTCAAGCTTTCCGTGCTGCTGTACGAGCGCGTGAAGTCGCCGCTGCTCAATCCCTTGCTGGTTACCGTCGCGTTCATCATCGCAGCGCTCGTGGCGCTGCGCATCCCCCTGGATTCCTACGAGCAGAGCGTGCAACTCATCTCGTTTCTGTTAGGACCGGCCACCGTGGCGCTGGCATACTCGGTGTACCGGCAGCGCCAGACGCTCAAGGAGCACTTCGTTCCCATCTTCGCGGGCTGCCTTGTAGGCTCGGTGGTGTCCATGGCTAGCGCCTATGCACTATGCAAGCTGCTGGGGCTCGACGATGCGCTGGCGCTGTCGTTCATCCCGAAGTCGGTGACCACGCCCATCGCCATTGCGGTATCGCAGCAGCTGGGCGGCATCACGTCCATCACGGTGGCCGCCGTCATCGTCACCGGCATCCTGGGCGCCATCACCGCGCCGCTCATGGCGCGTCTGTTCCGCGTGCGCGACGGCATCGCCAAGGGCGTGGCCATCGGAACGTGCAGCCACGCGGTGGGAACGACGAAAGCCCTCGAGATGGGCGAGCTCGAAGGCGCCATGAGCGGCGTCTCCATCGCCGTGTCAGGTCTGCTGACCACCGCCATCGTCATCGTCGCAAGCTGTTTTCTATAGGAAGACGCCACCTCTCCGCGGCAGGCGGCACGAATGCTTCGCGTGAGACGCCCTTTCGTTTTCGCAGATGAACGCCTCGCTTGCGAACTTTGCGCGCAACCGCTTCGTATATGAGCTAGCCTCGCATCGCATTCGCGTGGAAACCGCGTCGGAAACGCCGGCGAGAAACGTGGAATCCGCGTGGCAAGCGCGTCGGACGCGCGCGAGATCGAGGAAGATCCGCGCTGGATGCGCGCCATCTGCGCATGATACGCGGTCGCTATACTAAGAGGTACGAAGCGCAGAGGCGGCGCGGCACCACACCCCTTTCCACCAGATGCTCCCGAGCGAGGGACCGCACGGAGGGAGGTGGACGCCATGACCGTTTTGGCCTTGATAGCGGCGATCCTTGAGTTCGCTTCCAGCTTGCTGGGGTTCTTGACAGCAATAGTGGAGCGGCTCCCGATCCGCAAGGACAAGGAGCCGTAAGAAAAGTAGCCAAACCGCCGAAGCGATTCGAGAGCCGTGGGGAGTTAGAGCTCCCTGCGGCTCGCCTCTATTATACGAACGGGCGGCGCAAAAGCAAGCGCCGTTACAACGCGATCCTATAGATCTCGCGGGCATCGTCCATGGTGAGCTTCTTGAAGCTGCCGAAGGGCTCGCCCTTGTTCTCTTTGAGCGTAGGGATGAGCTTCTCGATGTCGTCTTCCTCCACGTCGAGCTCCGCGAGCGTGATAGGCATGCCGAGCGAGGCGAAGAACGAGCGCGTCTCGTCGATGGCCGACAGCGCGTCGGCGTTCACGTCGCCCGTAGGCGCCAGTCCGAACACCTCGCGACCGTAGTAGGCGAAGCGCGCCGGGTTCGCATCGTAGACGAACTCCATCCAGGCCGGGAACATGACGGCCAGGCCTGCGCCGTGCGTGATCTCGGGATAGAGGGCCGACAATTCGTGCTCCAGGCCGTGCGTCGCCCAGTCCTCGTGACGGCCGACGCCGGCGAGGCCCTGGTGGCACAACATGCCGGCCCACATCACGTTCGCGCGCGCATCGTAGTTCTCAGGATCCACCATGACGCGCGGCGCCTCGGCGCGCACCGTCTTCATAAGCGACAGGCACAGGTTGTCCGTCACCGGCACCGCGCCCACGTCGTCGAAGAAGCGCTCCAGCAGATGGCAGAACATGTCGGTAAGGCCCGCAGCTGTTTGGAACGGTGGCAGCGTGAACGTGAGCTCAGGATTCATGAACGCGAGCTTCGGACGCTGGGCGTTGTTCGCGTAGCCCGATTTCATCTGCAATGCGTCGTTCGACACCACCGTGTTCTTCGACGCCTCGCTGCCGGCAGCCGGGATGGTGAGCACCACGGCGATGGGCAGCACGTCGTCCGTCAGCCGCTTCGTCTCGAAGAAATCCCACACGTCCCCGTCGTAGTGCGCGCCCACGGCGATGGCCTTCGCCGAGTCGATGACCGAGCCGCCGCCCACGGCCAGCACCCAGTCGACATCGTGTTCCTTGCACAGCGCGATGCCTTCGCGAGCAAGCGTGATCTCGGGGTTCGGACGCACGCCGCCCAGCTCCACGTGCTTGATGCCCTGTGCATCCAACGATGCCTTCACGCGGTCGATCAGGCCGCTTTTCACGGCGCTCTGGCCGCCGAAGTGCAGCAGCACCGTACGCGCACCGCGCTCGGCCAGCTTGCTTCCCACCTGCTCTTCAGCGCCCTTTCCGAACACGAAGTGGGTCGGCGACACGAATTCGAAGTTCTCCATAGACGTTCCTTTCCGCCATGCGTTCACGTCATGTTGATTGTTCGTGGTGCAACGTATCACATAGTACTACCAGCAGCGTCTCCAAGAAAGAGCATCCTGCACCGCGCCTCTAGCCCAGCGCCACGTCCAGGATCATCATGACCAGGAAGCCGGCCATCACGCCCAGCGTGCCGGCGTTGGAGTGCTCGCCCAGATGCGCCTCGGGGATAAGCTCCTCCACCACAACGTACATCATGGCACCGGCTGAGAACGCCAGCATCCACGGCATGTACGGCGAGATGAGCCCGGCGAACAGCACCACGAGGATGCCGAACACCGGCTCAGCCAAACCCGACAGCGCTCCCAATGCGAACGCCTTCGGTGCGCTCATGCCCTCCTGCAGCATGGGCAGCGCCACTGCTGCGCCCTCGGGCACGTTCTGGATACCGATGCCGATAGCCAGCGCCACGGCCATGCCGAACATGGCGGGGTCGCCGCCGTTCTGGGCAGCCATGGCGAACAGTAGGCCAACGCTCATGCCTTCGGGGATATTATGCAACGTGACGGCCGTGAACAGGAGCGTGGGACGATCCCATTTGCTGGGCAGGCCCTCGGGCTTGCTCTCGCCCGGATGCAGGTGCGGCAACAGCTGGTGCAGCACCATGAGGAACGCCACGCCGATGGCGAATCCACCCGCAGCGGGAATCCACCCGACCTGCCCCGCTTCCTCCGCGCGCTCGATGGCGGGAATCAGCAACGACCACACAGACGCCGCTATCATTACGCCAGCCGCGAATCCTAGGAATATCCGCTGAAACACCATGCTGTTGCGCTTGCGAAACAGAAAAACCGACGCAGCGCCCAACGTGGTCATCAAGAAGGTGAAGCCGGTCCCGCCGGCAGCCCACAGCAAAGCAGTTTGCATGCTTGCTCCTATCGTATTCACTCGTTCGTGTCCATCGGCGCGTCGCACGGAATCGGGGAAACCGACGGCATCGCGCAGAGCCGTGTCCTTGTATCAATCCACAGTGTACGACAATAATCGATCACGCACGCGATGCTTTCCCTCAGCGTCAACTTGAAGCTGCCAGCGCACGGGACCCCATCATCGCCCGAAAAACACGCCTCAGCG
>NZ_DBFEGU010000037.1:0-4293 GCF_048329335.1 Eggerthella sp.
GGACGCCGACGACGGCGCGCTCGCGCCTCCCGAAGACGAGCTGAAGAAGCCCCTGGTCATCGTGATGCACGCATCGGTGGGCTCCGGCCACCGCAGCGCTGCCTACGCCGTCGCGCAGGCGTTCGAGCTCATGCGCGACGCGGACGGCGAGCGGACGGACGGCCAGCCTCCCATCCCCGACGACCTCGACATCGAGGTGATCGACGTGCTGGATTACGGCCGCATCGTGTTCGACGGAAACAACGCTGCGTCGCTGTTCACGGGCGCCACGCGTCCCATCTACGACCTCACCTGGCGCTTCACGCTCACCGGACGGCTTCTGTGGGGCGGCGGCTCCATCTGGTCGCACCTCATGTACTCGAAGTTCACCGACTACGTGCGCGACAGGCAGCCGCTGGCCATCGTGTGCACGCACATCACCGCCGCCAACGTGGCCGTGGCGGCGCGCATGCTGACCGGCCAGCACTACCCCATCGTGTGCGTTCCCACCGACTACGAGACCGAGGGCCTCTGGCCGCACAAGGCCGCCGATCTGTTCTGCGTCGCGAACGAGTCGATGGCCGAGACGCTGCGCCCGCGCAAGGTGCCCGAGGAGAGCATCCTCATCACCGGCATCCCCACGCGCGACGATTTCCGCCGCGCCTACGACCGCCCCTCCGTGCGCGAGCAGTTGGAGCTGCCCCAGGATAGGCGCATCGTGCTGGCCTTGGCGGGCGCGTACCTGCCCCGCCCCTACGTGCACTTCCGCACCGCGCTGGACAAGCTGCTGCCCTACCTGCACGGCTTCGACGACACGCTGCACTTCGTGTTCGTGGCCGGAAGCGACGCCGACTACGCGCGCCACCTGCGCCAGGAATGCGACGATCTGGGGCTCTCCAACGCCACCGTACTCGACTACGTGGACGACATGGCTGCGCTCATGGCGGCCAGCGACCTGGTCATCTGCAAGTCGGGAGGCCTCACGGTTACCGAGTGCCTGTGCGCGCAGGTCCCGATGATCCTTCTGGGCAAAGCGTACGGCCAGGAGAAGGTGAACGTGCAGATGCTCACCTCGCTGGGCGCCGCCATGCACGTGACCACGGCGCGCGAGCTGCTGGACACGCTGCGCCACGTGGCGCGCAACCCCGAAAGCGCCCACGCCATGCTGATCAACGGCAGCTTCCTGCGCCACCCGAACGCCGCCGAGGACATCGCGAACGCCACGCTGCGCCTGATAGCCGCGCCGAAGAACCCCGACGACCCGCGCTACCGCAAGCACCTGCTGCACTTCTACTGGGGAAAGAAGCCCGCCCACATCCGCTAAGGGCGCAGACGGGGTTTCGCGTCGGCTTGGTACCAGGTTTGTGCATTATGCGCTCATCGGACCGGAGGTCGACCGATGAGCGTATACTGGTTGTTCGGCGCCCGACGTTCGCTCGGTTGCGCCTCGATCTTCCGAAATGCATGACGCGGCGGATCGACCCCGCACCTGCAATCAGCGGCACCCGTGCCGCACCGACACAGAAAACAGAGACAAATGAAGCAATTCAACGAACTCGGCCTGTCCGACCAGGCTCTTGAAGCCGTCGCGCGCCTGGGCTACGAAGCGCCCACGCCCGTCCAGGAGCAGGCCATCCCTCTCGCGCTCGAAGGGCGCGACCTCATCGCCGCCGCCAAGACCGGCACCGGCAAGACCGCGGCCTTCTCGCTGCCCTCGCTCGACCGCCTGGGCCATGCCAAGGGCGGGCAGGGCCCGCTCATGCTCGTGGTCACCCCCACGCGCGAGCTGGCCCAGCAGATCGGCGAGGTGTGCACCGCCATCGCCGCCTCCACGCATCACCGCATCCTCACCGTGGTGGGCGGCCTGTCCTACACCCCGCAGATCAACAAGCTCAAGCACGGCGTGGACATCCTCATCGCCACGCCGGGCCGCCTGGTCGACCTCATGGAACAGGGCGCCGTGCGCCTCGGCGACGTGGAGGTGCTCGTGCTGGACGAGGCCGACCGCATGCTGGACATGGGCTTCTGGCCGGCCATGAAGAAGATCATCGGCGCCACGCCCGCCTCGCGCCAGACGCTGCTGTTCTCGGCCACCATCGACGCGTCCATCAAGAACAGCGTGGGCAAGCTGCTGCACGACCCGGCGTTCGTCGAGATCGCCCACAAGGGCGAGACGGCCGACACCGTAGAGCAGTACATCGTCCACGTGGCGCAGACCCTCAAGCCGGCGCTGCTCAAGGCCGTGCTGGCCGAGAAGGGCTCCGACCGCGTCATCGTGTTCGCCCGCACGCGCAGCCGCGCCGATTCCACGTGCCGCCGCCTCAAGCGCGCGGGCTACACCGCCGAGGCTATCCACTCCGACCGCAGCCAGGCGCAGCGCCGCCGCGCGCTCGACAACTTCGCCGCCGGCAAGACGGGCGTGCTCGTGGCAACCGACGTGCTGGCGCGCGGCATCGACGTGGAGGAAGTGGACTACGTCGTGAACTATGACCTGCCCACCCAGCCCGAGGATTACGTCCACCGCATCGGCCGCACGGGTCGAGCGGGCGCCGCGGGCTTCGCCGTGTCGTTCGTAAGCCCCGAGACGGCCGACGCGCTTCGCGACATCGAGAAGCTCATCAAGCGCCCCATTCCCGAGATGGAGGTGCCTTCGTTCGATGCCGAGCAGGCCGCCGAAGAGGCCGCGGGCAAGGCCGCCCGCGCCGACGCGCGCCGCGACCCCGAGATCAAGCAGGCCGCCAAGGAGATGGCCGCGCGCGAGCGCAAGAAGGCCAAGGCCCGCGAGCAGGCGCAGGCCGAAGACGCGCCGAAAAACGCCCCGAAGCGCAAGGCGCCGAAGAAGCCCGTCGCGTCGAAGGGCGCCCAGCCGAACCGCCAGCAGCCGGGCCGGGCGAACGCGAAGCAAGGGCAGCCCGGCCAGCGCAGCGGCAAGCCCGCGTCCGGAGGCGCGCGCCCCGCGCAGTCTTCGGCGAAGAAGGGCGGTCCCGATCTCCGTCCGGGCCGCGCTCATCGCGCCAGCCTCGCCCAGCAGCGCAGCAGAGGCGGCAAGCGCAAATAGACGTCATGGACGGCGGGAAGCGAAGCATCCCCGGTTCCCGCCGCCCGCCGCATTACTCCTTCTGCGTTGTAAGGCATGCGAGAAGACCCGGCAGCGCGAACTTCGGGTCCAACGTGCGGCAAAACCGGGGGTTTGGCAGTCTCGAGGTGCCCATGACGACCATGTTCCCGTTTCGGCAAACCGTGAACTGGGGGTTTGCTTGGAAGCTGTTCGGCGAAGGGCGCGAAAACTGCCAAAACCCCGATTTTGCCGCATATGGGTTCGTGAAACCGTGCTCGCCGCTGAGTCCGCGCCGCCGAACGCCGGCTGCAACCTCAGCGCCGCCTCGTCGAGGCCGACACCCGCGCGCGGCAACCTCTTAGCCCAAGGGGTTCTTGTTCTGGTTGGCGGCCACGTGGACGAGGCGGTTGCCCAGCCACAGCAGGAACGCCAGCACGACGACGGCGCTGCCGGCCAGCATCCATTGGCCGCGCGTCAACTCCGCGATCAGCAGGAACACCACCACGGCCGCGGCGAACAGCAGCACGAGCGTGCCGAAGGCGACCAGAGCCGTAGCGGCCGTGCGGGCGCCGTTTCCCTCCTCGCGCTCCGGATGGGATCCTTGCTCGATCCGCTCGGATTCATCGTTCATATCGGAAGCCCTTCCCATCGACAACGGCCCGACGGGGGTCGCGTTCGCTCAGCATACGCTTTTCGTGGCGACGACGGCCACGCCGGTGCCGCATACGTCCTCGATCAGCACGTCTCCGGCCGCGACCGGCGCGTCGAGCCGCAGCGCGGCGACGGCGGCCAGCACGTCCTTCATAGCGGCTTTCGGCACGGGACGCTGCGTCTTCACGCTGACCGGCTCCAGGCAGCCGGACACGCACAGCACGGCGGTCACCATGCGCTCGGGGGCGACGGCCTCCTGCGCCGCGTAGTCGGCCCCGCGCTTGCAGGTATAGCCGGAAACCTCGCTCACCTGCCCGTTCTCGTCGAGCGCGACCTCTATACGGCAGCCCAGCGGGCAGCAGATGCACGTGTAGGCGGCGATGTCGGTAGCGAACTGCATCAGTCGGCGCCTCCTCCGGCCATGCCGGTCTCGTCGGCCACGCGCGCGGCCTCGTCGCGGCCCTCGACGCGCACGCGCACGGCCGAGCACCCCGCCGCGGCGCCCGCGGGCAGGACGACGAGCACCATCTCGGCGGGCACGGCGATCATCGTCTTCGCGCGCTTCAGCTCGCGCACCCGGCCGGCTTCGTCGATCCCCTCCACCA
>NZ_DBFEGU010000038.1:0-5972 GCF_048329335.1 Eggerthella sp.
CTCCACGACAGCGGCATCGATGCACCCTGCTCGAGCCAGCCCCGCATCGTCGAGCGCCCCGTCACCGCAACCGCCCACCTCGATGCCGCGCGCGGCGCCCAGTTCGGCCAGCCGCAGCGCAAGCGCGGCCTTCGCCTCTTCCGGCACTCCGACGAACCCGAGCGCCGCCATGCGACCGGCGATCTTCGGGTACATGTCGAGGAAGCTGATGCGGCAGGTGCGCGTGCTGCCTTCCAACCGCGCCGCGAACGCCTCGAACCACTGCATATGGTGCGCGATGTCGTAGGCGCCTCCCAACAGGATAGGGCTGTAGCGCCACACCACGCGATCGGGCCCCAGAGCGTCAGCAAGCGAGCGGAACGTTTCCAGCAGCCGCGCCTTGCGGGGCAGGCCCGCCTCCACGTCGGCACCGTAGGCGTTGAGCGTGAACTGCACGAAATAGGGCGATGGGCAGACGCGATCCAGTTCGGTTTTGCGCGCGAGCAGCACGGAAGGATCCTTCGTCCAGAACGCGACGCAATCCACCGTGTCCGGAGACAGGATCACACGGCTCACCCGAGTGCGCACCGCCGGGTTGCGCACGAGCGCGAAGCCCTCTTCGAACCGTCCGAGCAGCCAGTCGAAATGAAACCGCGGGATGTCGGTTCGTCTCGATGCGCTGACGATCACAGCTCTTCGATGACCTTCGCCGACACAACGTTGCTGGGGGAGATGAGGATGGTGCCGACCTTGCCCGCCTCGGGAGCGTCCACATAGAAGGTGCCGTCGATGGTTTCGCCCATCACGAACAGGTCCTCGTCTTGAGTCGAGATCACGATGTCGATGCCGGAGGCGTCGTCGACGTAGGCTTTGTCGGGCGTTATGGCCACGATGAAGTCCACCTTGTACTTGACGAAGTACGCCACCTGCTTCTCGATGGCGCGCACCGTGGTGGGGGCGGTCACGCT
The DNA here is from genome assembly GCF_048329335.1 of Eggerthella sp. Taxonomy (NCBI): domain Bacteria; kingdom Bacillati; phylum Actinomycetota; class Coriobacteriia; order Eggerthellales; family Eggerthellaceae; genus Eggerthella; species Eggerthella sp. The sequence goes on from NZ_DBFEGU010000038.1 coordinate 948, forward strand.
GAACACGCCGAAGCGATGACCGCCCTTCTTGAGGATGATGCCTTCGCCGTACTGCCCGAGATCGGTCGTGTCCAAGGAGAACACGGTGGCCTTCTTGTCCTCGTAGCTTTTCTGAGCCTCCGCCACCGTCACGGTCGGCTTGGACTTCGCGCTCGTCCCGTTCGAGCGCGCTCCCGCCGCCGCGCTCGCATCCGGTTCCGCTTCGACCGCCGACGAAGCAGCATCCTTTTCGGGAAGCTCCCGCTCGTCCGCTTCCCGTCCGGATTCCTCGCGCTCGGATGGCTTCCCTTCGTCGTCATCGGCGGCAGGATCGAGCTCGTGCGACCCCTTCTCGTCCGAAGAAGCCGAACCAGCAGCCCCCTTCGCGGCCTTTTCCTCCTTCGCCGCTTCCGCCGCCTTCTCGGCTGCCGTCTGCGGCACGGCGGTACCCTCGTACACGATGGCGGTATAGCCGTCCATACTGCCGAACGTGTCGTCGATGTTCGACGCGGCAACATTCCAGGAATGCCCGGCGACCAGGTACCATCCTAAGCCCAGAAGGCTCAGCACGATGAGGGCGGCGAACACCGCCAATGCTATTTTCTCGCGCGATTTGACCGACATAGTGCTCCGTATTATACCCTGTGGCGAGCGGGCGTCCGCCGAAGCGCGCGAGCGACAGAATTTCGACAGGAAGCTGAACGGCACCGCGCCCGAACGGCGCGTTCCCGACAACGACGCCCCTTTCCGGTCGCCAGAATCTCGGAAGAAGCTCGCCTGGCTACACGAACCGCTCGTAAGCGATGCGCTCGGGCGTCCCCCCTTCGGCATGGGCGATGTAGATGATGCCGCACTGCTCATAGCCGGCTTTCGCCAGCAGCTTCCTCATAGGCGCGTTGCCGGGGTGCGTGTCGATGCGGACGCTGGCGCTTCCGTTCGCGCGCGCCAGCTCTTCGGCGCGAGCCAGCAGAAACGTCGCGGCGCCGCGATTCTTCCCGTCGGAAGCCACGGCCACTCGGTGCACCACGCCGTAGCACGGACGCTCGGACGTGCAGGAAGTGAGCCACGAGCCCTCTTCGATGCGATCGTAGTCGCGCTCGCCCGAGAAGCCGATCATAGCGGTGGCAACGATGCGGTCGTCGGCCTCCACCACGTAGGAGTCGCCGCGAGCCGTATCGTCCTCGATGACGGCGCGATGCGGGTAGCCGCCCTGCCATTGGTCGATGCCGAGCGCTGCGAGCGAGGCGCGGCCGTCGGCGAGGATGCTCATGATGCGATCGATGTCGCATGCGCAGGTTCTGCGAAATTGCACAGGAGGTTCTCTTTCTTCTTTGGATACGTTCGCTAAACAGAGGTTGGGTTGGAGCGGCGAAGCCGAAAGGCTACAAGACGCGTTCGAACACGGCTCGGTGTTTGACGCGGCCGAAGCGGGAGCGGATCTCCACGTTGCCGCAGAACTGATAGCCGTACGACAGCAGCAGCTCGCGCATGGGGACGTTGTCCTCGTAGATGTCGCAGCAGATGCTGACCTTCCCGTCGCCCTTGGCGATGCGCTCGGCGGTTCCCAGGATGTAACCGCCCACGCCGCGTCTTCGCGCATCGGACGCCACGGTCACCCAATGCAGCGCCGAGTAGGCGGGGTTGTCGGGCGAGGAGGGCTCCGTGGCCCACTTCGCACCCGTCATGTGCGCATAGGCGGGATCGCCTTGAGGATTGAGCGCGAACATGCCGATGATGCGGCCTTCGTCGGCCGAGGAGCCATCCGCCCTCGAATCGCTCGAGGACGCAACCACGACATAGGTCTTCCCCGCGTCGATGGAACGCATGAGACGGCGCGCGGACGGGTACTTCTTGAGACCTTCCCTTATGCCGAGCGAGGCCATGGCGCGATGACCGCCCTCCAGCAACGCCTTCGCGCGTTCGAAGTCGTCGCGCGTGGCACGGCGCGCCTTGTAGTAGCCCAGCTCGGTGGCGCGCCCTTGGAACGGCGGAAGGTCGTATGCCGCCCCGTCGTACGAGGCCGCGCCGCCGGAGCCCTCTTCGCGCTCGGTGACGAGGAACACCATGCCGATGATCATGGCGCAACCGACGACGTCGACGACGCCCACCGGCGTGCCCAGCCACACCGCCGAGATGACCGTGGCCGACACCGGCTCGACGCAGCCGACGAGACCCGCGCGCACAGGGCCGGCGTCGGTGATGCCCTGGAGGTAGAACAGGTAGGCGGCGAACGTGCCCACGATGATCATGGCGAACATGACCCCGGCAAGCTCGGGCGAAACCTCGACGGGGATGGTCCAGGGCTGCACGGCGACGGTGGCCACCGCGCCGCCGATGAGCATGGCGAGGCCCGTCACGATGAAGCTGCCCCACTTCTCCAGCACCTTGCCGGGAAGCAGCGTGTAGAACGCCAACGCGAACGCCGAGATGATGCCCCAGAACAGGCCTTCCGCAGGAATGGCCAACGAACCGAGGTTGCCCTTCGTGGCGATGAGAACGGTGCCGCCGATGGCGAGCACGAGGCCGGCGGCCTCGCGGATGCGCGGCAGGCGCCGCATGCGCAGGCACACGTACACCATGATGACGATGAGGCCGAGGCGCTCCAGCACGGTGCCGGTGCCCGCGTTCGTGTAGGAGATGGCCGACAGGTAGCTCACCTGGGTCAGAAGCACGCCCAGCAAGGCGAACGCCGCGATGCGCCCGAGCGAGCGCACGTCGCGCAGAGCGGCCAGCAGGTTGCGCGGCTCCCGCACGCCGCACACCACGAGGAAGATGACCGCGGCCAGCAGCAGGCGCACGCAGGTGATCCAGGAAACGGGAACGCCGAAACCGCTGGTCATGAGCTGGGCGCACGTGCCCGAGAAGCCCCAGCAGATGCCGCCGAGAGCCGCGAAGACGATGCCGCGGACCACGTGGTTGCCCGATGCGACGGTACCGCCGCCCTGCCCGGAGCCCGATGCGACCGTCTGACCCACGTTTCCTCCTCTCATCGATCCTGCGCCTCGCGCGGCAGCAAGCCTCTCGGCCGGCGCCACGTTGCATCAGCGCATTGTCGCATGTATGGGCAGCGCGGTAAAGATGTTTTGCAAGAGTTTTGCCCCAGTTTTGGACAGGCGAGCAAAACACCATGTCAAGGGGTGAATACCCCCTCCGTCAACGCAACATTCTCTCGTAGCCCACGCGATGTTTCACACGCCCGAACACGTCTTTGATCGTGATGGTTCCGCAGCGTTCGTACCCGTGCTTCTCAAGCAGGTTCTGCATGGGCCCGTTCAGCTCGTAGACGTCGGCGCGAATGCTGGACCGGCCGCCCGCACGGGCGATCTGGTCGGCCTTGTCGAGGATGAACATGCCGACGCCGCGGCGGCGAGCCGGATAGTCGACGGCCACCCAATGCAGCTCCGCATAGGGCTGCGGTTCGGCCGACGTGTCGGTGAGCCAAGCGCCGTCGATGGGGCGCTCGTAGTTCTTGTCAGGCGAGAAGGACACGGCGAACATCGCGATCATGCGGCCGTGGGCATCCTCGATGACGTGCGTCGTGCCGTTCTTGATGCTGTGCATGAGACGACGCGCCGATGGGTACTTCTTGCTCCGACCCTCGTCTATGCCGAGCTCCGCGAACGTCTGATGCCCGACGTCGAGCAGCGCCGTGGCACGCTCGAAATCATCGCGCGTGGCCGGACGGCTGGTGTAGTAGCCCAGCACCGAAGCGCGGCCTGCGAACAGCGGCGGGTCGTCGTAGGCGTCGGCGAGCGCGCCCTCGCCCTCGGCGGCCTGCTCCGTTTTCGGCTCTCGCTCGGTGACGAGGAAGATCATGATCACGATGAGCGCGCATCCTGCGAGGTCCCAGCCGCTCACCGGCGTATGGAGCCACGCGAGCGCGAGGATCATGGCCGAAACGGGCTCGACGCAGCACAGAAGGCTCGCCTTGACGGGGCCTGCGTCGTTCACGCCCTGCAGATACAGCATGTAGGCTCCCAAGGTGCCCACGATCACGATGGCAACCAGCGCCGCGATGCCGCCGAGCGGCAGGTTCACCGGCATGGTCCACGGCTGCACCACCACCGAGGCGGCCGATCCGCCGAACAGCATGGCAAGGCCCGTCACCAGCATGGAGCCCCACTTCTTCAGCACGCGCACGGGCATGAGGGTGTAGAACGTCAAAGCCACGGCCGACACGAGGCCCCAGGCCAATCCCTCGGCAGGGATGGCGAGCTGGTCGATCTCGCCTTGCGTGGCGATGATCAGCATGCCGCCCAGCGCGAACACGAGGCCTGCCGCCTCGCGAGCACGCGGCAGGCGCTTGGCGCGAACGCACACGTACAGCATGATGAGCACGAGCCCCACCTGCTCGATGGTAGTGCCCACGCCGGCACTCGTGTAAGAGATGGCGTTCAAGTAGCTGAGCTGGGTCAACAGCACGCCGAATATGGCGAACGCCGCGATCTGCGCGAGCGAGCGCCAGTCTCGGAACACCGCTACGAGATCGCGCCAGTTGCGCACCGCGGTAAGGAACAGGAAGAACACGGCGGCGATAACCATGCGCACGCAGGTGATCCACGTGGCGGGAGCGCCGTAGTCGTTCATGAGCAGCTGGGCGCACGTGCCCGAGAAGCCCCAGCAGATGCCGCCCGCAAGCGCGCATACGATGCCGCGCACAACATGACGGTTCCCCGCCGCCGTTTCCGCCACTTGAATCGAACCCTCTTCCCGCATGCTCTCTCCGCCGTCTGCAAAGCGGGCATTGTCGCACGTCCCGCCGACGCGGTAAAGGGGGTTTCGAGAGATCGCCGCAAAACACCAGCAAGCGGTCGAAAAGATCCCTCGGCCTGCGCTCCCTACAGCCGGCCGTCCTCCAGCATCTTCTTCACGAAGGCGCCGGTGTAGCTGCCCTCCACCTGGGCGACCTCCTCGGGCGTGCCCTGGGCCACCACGGTGCCGCCGCGCTCGCCGCCCTCGGGGCCGAGGTCGATGATGCGGTCGGCGCACTTGATGACGTCGAGGTTGTGCTCGATGACCAGCACGGTGTTGCCCGCGTCCACCAGG
>NZ_DBFEGU010000039.1:0-1569 GCF_048329335.1 Eggerthella sp.
GCGCAGGATGAACTCCACCTGGGCGTTCACGCTGCGCAAATCGTCGGCGGCCCACCGTTCGATGCCGGCCCACACCTCCGAATCGATGCGCAGGGGATACTGTTTTCGCTTCGCCATAGCTTGCCACCGAAGCTGCGGCACGGCGCGTGGCGCCGCGCCGCAGCGTTCCTTCCTACTGGTACAGCGTTCCCGTGTTCAGCACGGGCTGCGCGTCGGACTCGCCGCAGAGCACCACCATGAGGTTCGACACCATGGCGGCCTTGCGCTCGTCGTCCAAGTCTACCACGTTCTTCGCCGACAGCTCGGCCAGCGCCATGTCCACCATGCTCACCGCGCCCTGCACGATCTTCTCGCGGGCGGCGATGACGGCTTCGGCCTGCTGGCGGCGCAGCATCGCCTGGGCGATCTCCGGCGCGTACGCCAGGTGCGTGAGGCGCGCGTCGTCGATGACCACGCCGGCCTTCTCCAGGCGCACCGCCAACTCTTCCTTGAGCGCCTCGGACACCTCCTCGATGTTGCTGCGCAGCGTGATCTCGTCTTCGGGCTCGCCGGGCATCTGGTCATAGGCGTACGTGGTGGCCACATGACGCAGCGCCGTCTCGCTTTGCGTATGCACGTAGGTGTTGTAGTCGTCCACGTCGAACAGCGCTTTCGCCGTGTTCTCGACGCGCCACACGATGACGTCGGCGATCTCGATGGGGTTGCCGCACTTGTCGTTCACCTTGAGGTGCTCGCCGTTGTACGTGCGGGCGCGCAGCGAGACCTTCGTGGACTTCGCGATGGGCTTGCCCGTGGCCACGTCGACCGTGGAGCCGGCGTTGCGGGAGTAGAACGGGTTGGCCCAGTGGAAACCTTCGTCGCGCACGGTGCCCTTGTAGTCGCCGAACAGGATGAGCACGCGCGCCTGGTTCGGCTGGATGGTGAAGAAGCCCATCAGCAGCAGGACGGGCGCCACGCATACGGCGACGATGCCCGCCACCAGCAGCGCAATGCCGAGCGTTTGCGTCGCGGTCGTGATAGGCGCATCATCGGGCGGAGCCATGGTCGCCCCCGTCACGATCAACGCGACGCACAGCGCGACGACGGCGAGCAGAAGCGCCAGCATCGGCCAGCCGCTCCTTGCATGAACGGTCTTCTCGACGGACATGATGATCCCTTTCTCTCTCAGGCTCCGCGCCCCATGCGCTCGCCCGCCACCTCAGCGAGGTGATACGAATATGATATCACATTGAGATCGTTATAGGAAGCGTGGGGGCGAAGGGCTCCGCATCGCCTTCCTCCCCGTCGAGCATAGGCGTCTCAGAGTGTTTCACATGAAACATTTGTTCGTTCATGATGCAAAAGAAAAGGAGCCTCTCGGCTCCTTTTCATGGTTCGTGCTCGTGCGCTTATTCAGCGGCGGGCTCCGTGTAGTTGCGGTTCACGGACGGATCGACCTTCACGCCGGGGCTCATCGTGGAGGACACCGTGATGGACTTCACGTACTTGCCCTTCGCGGCGGCCGGCTTCATACGGAGGATCTCGTCGTACACGGCGCCGTAGTTCTCGGCCAGCTGCTCGGCGGTGAAG
>NZ_DBFEGU010000040.1:0-2588 GCF_048329335.1 Eggerthella sp.
TAGGCGCACATCACCTGCAGCAGCTGCCGCTCGCCCACGTCGCGCGGCCCGATGCGCCCGTTGCCCACGATGGGGCGCAGGCGCGGGCACGACAGCGAAAGCTCCGCGTGCGGGTAGGCGCGCTGCACAAGCCATGCGTGCAGTCCGCACGCGAACGCGTCGCGCCGGAAGTCGCCGAGGCCCAAGAGGGCGCCGAACGCCGCGCCCCGCATGCCGCCTCTCATCGCGCGCTCCTGGGCGTTCGCACGGTACGGGAACACCCGCTTGCGCCCCGCCAGGTGCAGCTTGCCGTAAAGCGCGGGGTCGTACGTCTCCTGGAACACCGTGACGTAATCGACGCCGCATTCGTGCAGGTAGGCGTATTCGTCCTCGTTCATGGGGTACACCTCCACGCCCACCATGCGGAAGCGCTCGGCGGCAAGCTTGCACGCCTCGCCGATGTAGAAGGGGTCGGTGCGCGCGCGGTCTTCGCCCGTGAGCAGCAGGATCTCCTCGAGCCCCGTCGCCGCGATGGCGTCGAGCTCGGCGACGATGCCCGCGCGGTCGAGACGGGCGCGGCAGATGTCGTTGTCGCGGTTGAAGCCGCAGTACACGCAGTGGTTGTCGCAGTAGTTCGCCAGGTACAGCGGCGTGAACAGGTACGCCGTGCTGCCGAACCAGCGCCGCCGCGCGCGGCGGGCGGCGGCGGCCAGCTCCTCCAGCAACGGCTCGGCGGCAGACGACAGCAGCGCGCCGAAGCCCTCGGGGGAAAGGCGGTCGGCCGCGAGCGCGGCGCGCACGTCGGCCTCGGTCGCCGCGTCGAAGTCGAACGCCGCCGCGCGTGCCAGCAGTTCGTCGAGCACGGGCGAGTCGGTGACGTCCATGTCCGGAAGGTAGGCCATAGGGTCGATGCCGCGATCGCGCGCCACGTCGGCGGGGTCCACCGCCTCGAGGCGCGTGAAGCGCGGAACCGCCGAGGGCGTTGCGGAGCGGGTGCCTGCTTGCGTCATGGCCCCTCCTAATCCGCGAGGAACCCGGTGAGGGGCGACGAGGCCTCGGCGCGGTCGAGCACGCGCCCCATGCCGGCTCGGTATCCCGCGCGCCCCGCCTCCACGGCGCGTTTGAACGCGGCCGCCATGAGGGGGACGTCGCCCGCCGTGGCCACCGCGGTGTTCGCCATGACCGCGGCCGCGCCCAGCTCCATGGCCTCGCACGCCTGCGAGGGCCGGCCGATGCCCGCGTCCACGATGACGGGCACGTCCACCTCGTCGACGATGATCTTGATGAAGTCGCGCGCGGCCAGCCCCTTGTTCGACCCGATGGGCGCCGCCAGCGGCATGACGGCCGCCGCGCCCGCGCGTACCAGGTCGCGCGCGCAGACGAGGTCGGGGAACATGTAGGGAAGCACGACGAAGCCCTCCTCGGCCAGTTGCGCCGTTGCGCGCACCGTCTCGGCGTTGTCGGGCATGAGATAGGCCGCGTCGCGGATGACCTCCACCTTCACGAAGTCGCCGCATCCCATCGCCCGCGCCAGCCGCGCGATGCGCACCGCCTCGTCGGCCGTGCGCGCCCCCGATGTGTTCGGCAGCAGCGTCACGCCCTCGGGAATGGCGTCAAGGATGCTTCCGTCCTGCCCCGTGTTCGCGCGACGCACGGCCAAGGTGACGATCTCGGCGCCCGCATCGCGCACGGCCGCCTCCACGAGGTCGAGGTTGAACTTCCCCGACCCCAGGATGAAGCGCGAGGTGAACGTCCGGTCGCCCAGCGACCAAGTATCCGGTTCGTATGCCATGGATATCCCTTCCCGACCGCCCTCTGCGGCCCGTTGCTTCCGTCAGTTTCCTTCGAGTCCCAGCACGAGGCGCACGACGACGAGCGCCTGCTGCGCCGCGCACAGAGCCACCCGCGGGGCGAAGAGCGCCTCGTCGGCCACGTCGGCCTCGCCGTCGCCGCACACGAACAGCCGCCGCCCCACGCGCCGCGTGACCAGCGCGTCGGCCGGTCCCGCACCCGCCATGCCGCTGCCCGCCACCACCACGGTATTCGACGCCTCCGTCAGCAGCGCGTTCACGAGGTCGGCTTTGCAGCGGGGGTCGTCGAAGGCCTCGCACACGATGCGCTCGCCCGCAAACAGCGCCGCCGCGTTGCCGGCATCCACCCGCACGCGGTCGAGCGTAAGCTCGATGCCCGGGTCGATGCGCAGCAGCTGCTCGGCCAGCGCCTCGGTCTTCGGCCGGCCGATATGCTCGCGGAAGTAGTGCTGGCGGTTGAGGTTGGACTCGTCCACGAGGTCGAAGTCCACGAGGTGCAGCGCGCCCACCCCCGAGCGCGCCAGCATCACGGCGATGTGCGACCCCAGGCCGCCCAACCCCGCCACGCCCACGCGCGCCGCCGCCAGCCTCACGCGCGCCTCTTCTCCGATGCGGCTCGAAAGCGCGTCCATCAGCCGCCTCCCACGAAGCGGACCACTTCCAGCACGTCGCCTGCCCGCAGCACCGTGGCCGCGTACGCGTCGCGCGGCACGATGGCCCCGTTCAGCTCGCACGCCACGCGCGCGGCGTCGAAGCCGTCGCGCTCCAGCAGCTGCGCGAGCGTCGAACCGTCCGCCT
>NZ_DBFEGU010000041.1:0-3143 GCF_048329335.1 Eggerthella sp.
CGTATTTCCCCGCATTCGCCACGAGCTGGCCGATGACGAAAGCGAGCCACTTCACGTCGGCGAACACGCGAACGTCTTCGTCCACGTCCACCGTCGGCGCCACGCCGCGCTCGATGAGGAAGCGCGCATGCTTCCGCAGCGCCTCCCGCACGGCCTCGGCGAGGCTCGTCTCGCGGATGGCATAGTCCTGGACGAGCGAGGTGGAGCGCGCATAGTACAACGCCTGCTCCACGTAGCCCTCGATACGGTCGAGCTCGCCCTTGATCCGTGCGGCCTGGGGACCGTGCAAGCCTGAGGCCATGAGCGCCGCCGCGGCGATAGGCGTCTTGATCTCGTGGATCCACAGCTCTATGTAATCGCGGTAGGCTTCGGCTTGCTGCTTGTGCGCGGCCACGTCGTCGGCGGCGGCCTTCCCCGTCGCCTGCAGGGCCTCGTAAGCCAGGCGTCCTTCCAGGAAGTCGGGAGGTTCTATGAGCGCCGTTGCGTAATAGGTGCGGTCGAGGTCTCCCACCACCTGTTCGAGATCGCGGTAAAACGCGCGACGACGCGCGTAGTCCACCGTCAGGGCGAAGGCCGCGCATGCCAGCACGATGCATGCCGCCAGCACCGAGGCGTCCGGACCGGCACCGAGCACGGCGACCACGGAGCCGATCGCGATCGCGCACACGATGGCGACGGCGACGGAAAGGGCACGATCCCTGAGAAAGGCTGCTGGGCTCATCGCGCACGGCACCCCCGGAGTCGTCGGGGCGCGCGCATCACACCACGTATCCCTGCCCGCGGCGCGTGACGAGGAAGTCGTCGGGCACGCCGATACTCGCCAGGCTCTTGCGCAAACGGTTGATGTTGACGGTCAGCGTATTGTCGTCGATGAACGCATCGGACTGCCACAGCTCCACCATCAGCTCCTGGCGCGAGATGATGGTGTCGTGATTCGCCATGAGCATGTGGAGGATCTTCAGCTCGTTGCGCGTCAGGTCGACGGAACGTCCGCCGTGCTCCACCCGCCCGCGCGCCACGTCCAGCACCACGCCTCGATGCTCGATACGCGTCGGCGGCTCGGTACGCTGCGTACGGCGCAGAACCGATTGGATGCGCGCAAGAAGCACGGCTGGGTTGTAAGGCTTCGTGACGTAGTCATCGGCGCCGAGGTTCATGCTCAGAACCTCGTCGAACTCGCTGTCGGACGACGTGAGCATGATGACGGGCACTTGACTCGAGCGCCTGAGATCGCGGCAGACCGTATGGCCGCCCGTGCCGGGAAGCTTGAGGTCGAGGATCACGCAGTCGGGCGCAGCCGCCAAAACATCGTCCACGATGCGGTCGAAGGCGGTGCCGGTCAGCGCGGTATGACCCTGCAGTTCGAGCAGGCGCATAAGCTCCTCGCGCAACGACGCGTCGTCTTCCACGACGAATATCCGTGCCATTCGCCCTCCTCACACCGTCCGCATAAGACGGCTCCCTCGACTTCGATACCTCCCCATGGTACGCAGCGAAGCGCTTCCGTCGGCGAGGCGTAACCGTTTCGTTGCCGCCCCGAAGCTATTCCTTATGATGTTTGGTGTACGTGCCGGGCATCGCCGGACACGCAGGCTTCGAGCTTTTGAAGTAACGCAGTATGAAGCTGACGCCCGCAACCGCCAACGCAGCGCCCAACCCCGTATAGAAGAACGCGATGAACCACTCGGGCACGACGCCCGATGCGCGCAAGGCGATACCGCCGCCCATCATGATGGCCATCATGATGTAGCCCTTTTTATCGAAGAACTTGAACAGGTGGGTTTTGTCTTCCTCGTAGCCCCTGATCCTGCTCGCATGCTTGCCAACCATCTTGGTGAACACGAAGATATGGAACAGCACGAATATGAGGAGGGTCCCCCCTATCAAGACCCAGAACAGCCACCCGGTCTCGTCCAGGAAAGCCGAAAGACCGATGTTCACGATGTTCGCGCCGGCAATGAGCCACACGATGCCGGCGACGAGCAGAAGTTTGTCGGTCGAAACCTTCAGCAGCTGCATGCCATGCTCCTTCGATGCGCCTTGTATCCGAACGCCCGCGACGCGGAGGCCGCGCGCGGGCATCTGAACATTATAGGCTCGAACTCGACGGGGGCAAGGGCGCGCCGACGTTCTCCATAGCGCGATATCGGCCTGCGGCGCGGCGTCGACGCGCTACTTGACGCCCTGGGGAACGCGAGCATCGTCGGCATTCGTTCCCGCGCCTGCAACGTCGAGGATCTCGATGGTCGTGGGCTTGAAGTCGGTGCCCGATCCCGTGCCGCGCATGACGATGACGTCGTCGGCGGAAAGGGTGCGGCCCTCGAGTTCGGCGCCCGATTCATCGACGATGGAAACGTCTCCCTCGTCGAAGGTTATCTCGTCCTGACCCGCGTTGAAAGCCTGCGAGCCGCTGCCGTCGTTCGCATTGGCGAGGGTGCCTACCACAACCGTGGCCGTAGAACCGTTCATAGCCATGACCTGACCGTATTGCACGGTCTCGCCGATGGAGCCCTCGGCCTCGTTGCGCGATTGCTCGTCGGCGTTCAGCTCTTGCTGGGCCTGCGGGTTGTCCTCGGCGTCGTTGGCCGCGCAGCCGCTCAAAAACGGTACGAAAGCGAGCACGACGGCCATCGCGCCGGCGAACGCCCGCATCTTCTTCTTGCTCATGGAAACCTCCTTATGGTCGGTGCGCAACGCGCACATCGCGAACATGCACGACGAATGCACCCGATTGTGGAGGAACAGGCGGGAAGGCTGCGCGGCGCGCGGCGACCGTCAGGAAGCGGTCACAGCTCCGCAACCGGCCGGGAACCGGAAAAGCGCGCACCAGGGGACGGAAAGCGTGTCAAAGGGACGGGTGGTTCGACACGGTGCTCTATCCTCGGGGGTGGGTGCGGGCGTGCACCTGCTTGAGGCGGCCGGGGGAAAGATGGGTGTAGATCTGCGTGGTGGACAGGCTGGCATGTCCCAGCATCTCCTGGACGCTGCGCAGGTCGGCGCCCCCGTCCAGCAGATCGGTGGCGAAGGTATGGCGCATATCGTGCGGCGAGAGCGACTCGTCCAGACCTGCCTGGCGCAGCGCGTCCTTGAACATCTTGCGGATGGCGTCGGTGCCCATGCGGTTGCCGCGCGTGGACACGAAG
>NZ_DBFEGU010000042.1:0-4113 GCF_048329335.1 Eggerthella sp.
GTAGCCCTGCGGCATGCGGCTCACGAACTCGTCGCACATCGCCGCCCGCGCCGCCGCCAGCACCTCCTCGTCGGTTGCGCCGGCCCGCCCCAGGCGGATGTTGCCCATCACCGTGTCGTCGAACAGCACCACGTCCTGGAACACCTCGGCATAGTCGGCCAGCAGCGTCTCGGGATCCACATCGGCCACGTTCACGCCGCCCACGCGCACCGACCCCGCGTCGGCGTCCCAGAAGCGCGCCGCCAGCTTCGCCACCGTGGACTTGCCCGACCCGGACGGGCCCACGAGCGCCGTCACCTCGCCCTCGCGGGCGGTGAACGACACGTCCCTCAGCACCTGCTCGCCGTCGCCGTACGAGAACGACACGTCCTCGAACACCACGTCGTGGCCTCGCGGCGCGAAGTCGGTGGAGCCCTCCATGGGCTTCTCGGCGGCCAGCTCCTGCGTGCGCCTGATGGACAGCCGCATGCTCAGCAGCTCGCCGATGGACTGCAGGATGAGGTTCACCGGATCGTACACGCGCGTGACCACGAGCAGGAAGGCGAAGTAGGTCATGAAGTCCGTCTGCCCGGACACGAGCAGCGTCGCGCCCACGAAGACGGTGGTGCCGATGCCCAGCTTGAGGAACGCCTGCGCCGAGGTGACGAACACGCCGGTGGTCAGCTCGGACGCCACCTGCCTGCGCTCGAACGCGTCGAGCTTGGCCGCGAGCGCGTCCAGATGCGCCGCCGAGCGGTTCGTGGCGCGGATCTCCTGCGCGCACTCCAGGAACTCCTGCACGCCGTCGGCCACCTCGAGGCGCGCGTCCTCCATCGCCTGCGCCTTGCGCTGCTGGTGCTTCCCGGTGAGCGCCATCACGAGCAGCGCCGCGGGCACCACCCAGAACGCCGCGAGCGCCAGACGCCAGTCGTAGAAGAAGATGCCGACGATGACGATGGCCGTGGACAGGCCCGTGCCGAACAGCTGCGGCATGACGTGCATGAACATGCGCTCCTGGTCGGAGCAGTCCTTCATGATGGCGTTCGTGAGGTCGGACAGGTCGCGCCGCCCGAAGAACGACAGCGGCAGCCGGCGCAGGTGCTCGGCCAGGTCGGTGCGCTTGCGGGCGCTCTCCTCGTACACCTTGTGGTACGTGTTCGCGTACTCGGCCCACTGGGTGAGGACCATGAGCGCGAGGATGCCGACGCACCCCGCGAGGTACGGCGCCAGCGCGGGCAGCGGGGCCCCCGCCACGAGGTGGTCCATGAAGTCGCTCACCAGCAGGAACAGGATGCCGATCGGGGCCATGAGCACGAGGTTCGCCAGCGTGCAGAAGAACACGCCGCGCCTGAAGTTCTTCGCGCCCACGTCGGTGAGGCCCAGGGAATCACGCAGCATAGCCGCCCTCCTTTCCGATGCGCCATTGCGCCGAGGTTCGATAGTCGGCCCACATGCGCGCGTACAAGCCGCCCGCCTCCACCAGCTCGGCGTGGGTCCCCTGCTCCGCGAGGCGGCCGCCGTCCAGCACGTAGATGGCGTCGGCGCCGGCCACGGTGGACAGCCGGTGCGCGATCATGAGCACGGTCTTGCCCGCGCACAGCACCCCCAGCGCGCGCTGGATGAGCGCCTCGTTCTCGGGGTCGGCGAAGGCCGTGGCCTCGTCGAGCACCACGATGGGCGCGTCCTTCAGGATGGCGCGCGCGAGCGCGATGCGCTGGCACTCGCCGCCCGAGAGGTACACGCCGCGGGCGCCCACCACGGTGTCGAGCCCCTGCGGCAGCTTCGCCACGATGTCGTCGCACTGCGCCGCGTGCGCAGCCGCCTCCACCTCCTCGCGCGTCGCCTCCGGCCGCGCGGCGCGGATGTTGTCCAGCAGGCTCTGCTTGAACAGCTTGTCGTTCTGGAACACGAAGGCCACGCGCTCCATGAGCTCGGCCTGCGGGATGGACCGCACGTCGACGCCGCCCACGAGCACCCGCCCCGCGCTCGCGTCCCAGAAGCGCGGCACGAGCGAGGCCGCGGTGGTCTTGCCGCCGCCCGAGGGCCCCACGAGCGCCACCGTGGCGCCCGAGGGCACGTGCAGCACGACGTCCTCGAGCGCGGGCGCGTCGGCGCCCGGATAGGAGAACGTGACGTGGTCGAAGTCGATGGCGTCGTCGGCGGGCGCCTCGGCCCGGGCCGGGTCCACCTCGGCCATGAGCGGCGCCGACAGGATGCCGTCGATGCGGCTCACCGCGTCCTGCGCCTCGGTCACCGCCTGCGACGAGTACATGATCTTGCTCATCATCATGGTGGTGAGCGCCGAGAAGATGACGTAGAACAGGAAGTTCGTGAGGAACGCGCCGAAGTCGCCCGCCGCGCCCGCCAGCAGGATGCCCGCCGGCACGAGCACGAAGAACGTCGCGTTGATGGCCACGAGCTGCGCCACCTGCGGGCCCTCGCACAGCTTCACGTAGGCGGTGGCGAAGTCGCAGTAGGCCACGATGGACTCCCGGAACGCCCTGAACGAGTGGACGGTCTGCTGGAACACCTTCACCACGGGGATGCCGCGCACGTACTCCACGGCGGCCTTGTTCATCTTGTCGAGCGCGTTCTGGTAGTTCACCATGAACTGCATGGCGTTGGAGTTGCCCTCGCCGTCCTTGCCGCCCAGGCCGCCGCCCATCATGAGGAACATGCAGAAGGCGGAGGCGAGCACGGGGATGAGGCACACGAGGCCCATGACCCAGTCGAACACGAACATGACGACGAGGTAGGCCACGGGCGTGACCAGCGCGCCCACGAAATCGGGGATGCGGTGCGCCAGCACGCCCTCGGTGAGCCCCGTGGACCCTTCGATGACGCGGCGCAGCTCGCCGGTGGAGCGGACGGAGAAGTAGCCGAGCGGCACCTTCGCGAGGTGCTCGAGCGCCGCCTTGCGCATGTTCGTCGCCGTGCGGAACGCGGCGAGGTGCGTGCACATGAGCGCGGCGAAGTACACGACGAGGCCCGCGAGCGCGAAGGCCAGCGCCCAGGCGCCGTACACCGGGGCCTGCCGCGCCTCGCCCCACGCCGGGGCGACGGCCACGAGGTCGCGCACGACGAACCACACGCACACGAGCATCGCGATGGCCAGCACGGCGTTGAGCGCCGAGAGCGCGCAGCCCGCGATGGTCAAGCGCTTGTGGGGCCCGGCGAACTCCAGCAGCCGCACGATGGGATTCTGCGGTCTTGACACGATTCGTTCCTTTCCTTGCCGTAACGTGCTTATTGTTAGCCTAAGAGAACATAATAGCGATCCCGCCGAAATCCGCTGCACGTCGATGCCGATTGGACGATGCCGCCGAAAAAGAGAACGGCTCCCCCGAAAGGGAGCCGTTCGTTCGGCGCCTCGTCGGCCGAAGGGCGCGGCGCTCAGGCCGAGATCTTGGCGAAGTGCTTCTTGAACAGCTTCGAGCCGATCCAGCCGCCCACGAAGGGGCACACCGCGGTCGCGGCCAGCGCCACCAGCGCGAGCGGGCCGTGGATGAAGTCGACGAGCCCCTGGCCGTACTCGGCGCTCATGCCGGAATCGACCACGATCTGCACGTAGGCGTCGCCCGCTAGGAAGATCATCGACTCCTGGCCCACCCAGAAGCACAGCGTCCACACCGCGAACGCCGCCAGGCAGCGCAGCGTGGTGCGCTTGCTGCCGGCCCCCGCCACGAGCTCGGCCAGCAGGCCGCCCGCCACGATGCCCACCGGGCCGGTCCACAGCATGCCCAGCAGCAGCGCCACCACCGCGACGATCGCGGACATGATGGCGAACGCGCCGCGCTTGGGCACCTTCGCGGCCACGTACATCCACACGATGCCGCCGATGAGCGAGCCGCACGCGTGCGTGAACCAGAACAGGTTCGCGTTCATGCCCAGCACCATCGCGAACACCATGAACACGAGGAACAGGAGCACCCCGAAGATGGCCAGCGTGATGTAGTCCTTCCCCACCAGCTTGCCCTTCGCGTTCGCGCCGCCCGAAGAGGCGGCAACCGTCGTCGTTGCCATAAGCGTATCTCCTTCTCTTGAAATGGTCCATGCCTTCGGTCAGATTCGGTCAGAGCGGGCGCGCCCGCCCGTCGCTGCCGATCGCGCGCCGGATGCGCCCGAGGGCCTCGC
>NZ_DBFEGU010000043.1:0-4093 GCF_048329335.1 Eggerthella sp.
CGACGTGCGCTCAAGATGGCGAAGAGCATGCTGCCGGTCGATCCAACGCGAATGTTCTACCTGAAATATCGCCGGGAAGCTGCACGTGCCCGGCGGTTCGGTGCGTCAATCGTTCACCATGGGAAACTTTTTCGTGCGTCACGGGTTGTTTCGCGGTACCATGTGCTTCGGACTGTAAGCGAGCAAAGCGGCAGGGCGAGGGGGTTGCCCGGCCGTTGCGAGGAGACGGGCGTTGACAACTCTGAACGATCTTCCCATCGGGAAAACCGCGACCGTGGCCGCCGTGGGCGGCGAGGGGTCGCTTCGACAGCACTTCCTGGACATGGGCATCATCCCGCTGGTCGACGTGACCATGGTGAAGCATGCCCCTATGGGCGACCCGCTGGAGGTGCGCATCCATAGCTACGAGCTAACGCTCAGGCGCGACGATGCGCGCAAGATCGAGATCGTCGACATGCGCGACGCGGCCGACGCGCAGGAGAGCCGCCCGCTCGGCAAGCCCGTCCCGCATCCCGGCCTCGGCGAGGGCGGCAAGTTCCATGACCGCTCCGAGGAGAACCCCCTGCCCGAGGGCACGCCGCTCGCGTTCGCGCTCGTGGGCAACCAGAACTGCGGCAAGACCACGCTGTTCAACCAGCTGACCGGGTCGAACCAGCACGTGGGCAACTTCCCCGGCGTCACGGTGGACCGCAAGGACGGCTGCATCAAGGGGCATCCCGAGGCATGCGTCACCGACTTGCCGGGCATCTACTCCATGTCGCCGTACTCCAGCGAAGAGGTGGTCACCCGCCGCTTCCTGCTGGACGAGAAGCCGCGCGGCATCATCAACATCGTGGACGCCACGAACGTGGAGCGCAACCTGTACCTGACGATGCAGCTCATGGAGCTGGGAATGCCCATGGTGCTGGCGCTCAACATGATGGACGAGGTGGAGGGCAACGGCGGCACCATCGACGTGAACGAGATGGAGAAGCTGCTGGGCATCCCCGTCGTTCCCATCTCGGCGTCCAAGAACGAGGGCATCGGCGAGCTGGTGGACCACGCGCTGCACGTGGCGCGGTTCCAGGAGCCGCCCGTGCGCCAGGACTTCTGCGCACCCGATGAGCACGACGGCGCCGTGCACCGGTGCCTGCACGGCATCATGGCGCTCATCGAGGACCATGCCGAGCGCGCGGGAATCCCGCCGCGGTTCGCCGCGAGCAAGCTGGCCGAGGGCGACCGATTGGTGCTGGAGCGGCTCGACCTCGACCAGAACGAGAAGGACGCGCTCGAGCACATCATCAGCCAGATGGAGGCCGAGCGCGGGCTCGACCGTTCGGCGGCCATCGCCGACATGCGGTTCGGCTTCATCGGGCGGGTGTGCGAGCGGACGGTGGTGAAGCCCGGCGAGAGTCGCGAGCATGCGCGCAGCACGGCCATCGACAAGCTGCTGACCGGCCCGTTCACGGCCATCCCCGCGTTCGTCGCCATCATGGCGCTGGTGTTCTGGCTCACGTTCAACGTGGTGGGGGCGTGGCTGTCCGAGCTGCTGGACGCGGGCATCTCCGCGCTCACGGACGTGGTGGCGTCGGGGCTTGCGGCGGCGCACGTGAACGAGGTGCTGCAGTCGCTCGTCATCGACGGTGTGTTCAACGGCGTGGGCAGCGTGCTCAGCTTCCTGCCCACCATCGTCACCCTGTTCTTCTTCCTGTCGCTTTTGGAGGACTCCGGCTACATGGCGCGCGTGGCGTTCGTGATGGACAAGCTGCTGCGGCGCATCGGGTTGTCGGGACGCAGCATCGTTCCCATGCTGGTGGGCTTCGGCTGCACGGTGCCGGCGGTCATGGCCAGCCGCACGCTGCCGTCCGAGCGCGACCGCAAGATGACCATCATGTTGACGCCGTTCATGAGCTGCTCGGCGAAGCTTCCCATCTACGCGTTCTTCACGGCGGCGTTCTTCCCGGCCAATGGCGCGGCGGTGATGGTGGGGCTGTACTTCGGCGGCATCGCGGTAGGTGTGCTGGCGGCGCTGCTCATGCGGTCGACGATGTTCTCGGGCGAGGCGGTGCCGTTCGTCATGGAGCTGCCGAACTACCGCATGCCCAGCGCGCGCAACGTGGCGCAGATGCTGTGGGAGAAGGCGAAGGACTTCCTGGAGCGGGCGTTCACCATCATCTTCTTGGCAACGATCGTCATCTGGTTCTTGCAGACGTTCGACTTCGGGCTGAACGTGGTGGCGGACTCGCAGGACAGCATGCTGGCCGTGGTGGCCGGCTGGATCGCGCCCGTGTTCGCGCCGCTGGGCTTCGACGACTGGCGCATCTCGACGGCGCTCGTGACGGGCGTGATGGCGAAGGAGAGCGTCGTGTCCACGTTGTCGGTGCTGTTCGGCAGCACGGCCAGCCTGGTGGCGGCCATCACGCCGCTGGCGGCGCTGGGTTTGCTGGTGTTCTGCCTGCTGTACACGCCGTGCGTGGCGGCCATCGCGTCGGTGAGGCGCGAGCTGGGCGGGAGATGGGCGCTGGGCATGGTGTTCGGGCAGCTGGCCGTGGCCTGGGCGGCGGCGTTCGCGGTGCGCGGCGTGGGCCTTGCGCTGGAGGACGGCGTGGCGGGCGCGGGCACGCTCGCGCTGGGCGCGGCCGTCGCGGTCCTCGTGGCGCTCGCGGTTCGGCGCATAGCGCGCAAGCGGCGCGAAGGCGGTGCGGTGTCGGGGTGCGGCGGGTCGTGCGACGGCTGCGCGGGCTGCGGCGCCATGCCGGAGGCGCCTGTCGACCGTGCCTTCGAAGGCACGCCGGAACCCGAGGAGCCTTCGGAGGCGAGCGTGCGCTAGAGGGTTGCGGCGTTGACGGCGGCGATGGCGCCGTCGGAAACGGCGGTGGCTACCTGGCGCAGCTGCTTCGCGCGGATATCGCCCGCCGCGTACACGCCCGAGATGCTCGTCTCCATGCGTTCGTTCGTGGGAATGAAACCGTTCTCGAGGCGCAGCTCTCCGGCGTAGAGGGCGGTGTTGGGCTCCGACCCGGCATAGACGAACACGCCGCAGCCGTCGTCCTCTACCGTGCGCGTTCGGCCGTCCGCCAACGACACGAGGTCGAGCGCTTCCACGCGGTCCGCGCCGTGCAGCGCTCCCACGCGCGTGGCCGGAACCACTTGGATGTTCGGCGTTGCCGCCGTCTTGCGGCGGAATTCCGCGATGCAGGCGAGTTCGTCTTCCACGCAGACGATGGACACCTGTCGGGCGAACCGGGCCAGGTAGAGAGCTTCCTTCACGGCTCCGTCGGCTCCGCCGATCACGTAAACGCTTTTGCCTTCGTACGTCGTCGCATCGCGTGCCGCGTTCAGCCCGCAGCCCTTGCCCTGCAGCTCGGCCTCGCCGGGCACGCCCAGCTTGCGCGGCGTGCTGCCGTTCGCGAGGACGACGCGTGGAGCTCGGTAAGATTCCGTGCCGGTGAACACCGTCTTAGTCTCTCCGGCAAGGGCGGCGCGCTCCACCTGGTCGTAGACGATCTCGATGCCGGCTTCCAACGCCTGGGCTTCGAGGCGGCGGGCGAAGGTGGCGCCCGTCTCGTCGTCGAGGATGCCGGCGTAGTGGGTGACGGTGGACACGCCGCCGATGATGCCGCCCACGGCCTTTTGCTCCAGGATGAGGGTTTCGAGCCCGCGGCTTGCGGCGTAGATGCCTGCGCTCACGCCGGCAGGGCCGGCGCCTACGATGACGATGTCGTACTCTTTCATGGCGTTCCTTTCGAAGATCGTCTTTCGCCGCTATTGTAGTCCTGCTCGCGGGGCGCGGTAACCGTCCGCTTGCTTATGCCCGGATAAGCAAGCGTTATGGCTGTCTTCGGGAAGCACCCTCCTTGGCGAAGCATCCGATCGGCGTCATCGGGTCGAAGGGCGGTAGCGGCGTTCGAACCTGGTGAAGAACACGGCAAGCAACACGACGGCCGCAAGCGAGAAGGGCACGCCCGCCAGGCTCGGCGAGGCGTAGGACGCTCCGGCGTTGAGCACGGCCTGGCCGATGGTGGCGCCGAACGCGTTGCCCAGGTTGAACGCCACCTGCACGCACGCCGACCCGATCATCTCGCCGCCGCCGCGCCCCACCTTCACCATGAGC
>NZ_DBFEGU010000044.1:0-6676 GCF_048329335.1 Eggerthella sp.
TCCATGGCGTTCCTCCCTGGTTTTTCGGACGGCGTTCACGATACGCGCGCGCCGCGGCCGGCGCAATGAACGCTCCGTAGAGTCGCGTCTCCCGGCGTAGCGGGGGCCTCTGGCAGCCCGTCAACGCCGGAGCGCCTCGGCTTGCTTCACGCGTTCGACGAGCACGTCCTTCACGTTCTCGCGCGGGACGGCCAGCGACACCGCAAGCTCGTCGCACAGCAGGCCTTCCGCCAGGTCGAAGTACTTCTTGTCCGTGGCGGTGATGCGGCGGCCCGAATCGACGCGCCGCACGCTGCGCTCGTGGACGGACTTCATGATGGGAATCAGATCCTCGGGCGCGAACGTCCTGAGGCGCTTGTCGTATTCTTCCTTCATGCGGCGCTCCAGCAGGGTGGGCGTGGGCGCGTCGGGCTTGAGGGCGTTCTCGTCGATGGTGTCGGCGTCCACGATGGAGTCTATCAGGGCGAGCGCCTTGCGTTTCGACATGACCGGGCGCAGGTTGTCGGGCGTGGCCTCGTCCACGGCAACGAACAGCTTGAGCGAGTTCTCGAACAGCGCGCGCAGCTCGAGGTAGTCCTTGCCTTCGAAGTAGTTCTCGCGCAGGGCGGCAACTTCGCAGACATGATGACGGTAGACGACCGTATCTCCGCATGCGTACATGGCAACCTCCGATGATGGGTGGGAACGGTAGGCGCGGTTCAGTCGCGTCGCGGTGACGTCGCAGAATCAGCGCTTTCATTGTACCACTTCGCGGGAAGCGTGCGCGCATCCCGCCTCGGCGAGCGGCGAAGCTCTTCGTTACCGCGAGGTGCCTAGGGCACGATATTGTGCCTACTTTCGGTTGTGCTGCGCTACGGGTATCGTTCTTCTTGTTTGAAACGGAAGCGGCAGGAAAGTCGCGCGAAGCAAAGGAGCAAGACGTGGAGAAAACCGCATGCACGCAGGTGGAGCTAGAGACCGGGTTGGTGGACGTGTACGATTTCGGAAACGTGAAGCTGCACGCGTACCGCACGGGCGACCCGATCGACGACGAGGTGTTCGTGGTCGAGAAGGATGGACGGGGCTTCGTCATCGAGTACCCGTGCTTTTTCGACAGCATACGCGCGCTTGAGGAGTACGTAGCGCGGCTCGGCATCGCAATCGAAGGCATCGTGGCCGCCTACCACATGGCTGGGGCTAGTTTCCTGGGCGGCACGCCGGTATACGCTACGAAGGAGGCTGACGCGTACGGTCATGTCGGCGGCGGCCGGGCGCTCATCGACGGCTTCGCCGAAGCTTTCGGCGAAGCGTTCGACGCTTCCATCGCCACGGTGACGAACGTCATCGAAAGTGACGAGTTCGAGCTTGCGGGCGTGCACCTGCGCATCGTACGCAACGCGGAGGCTTTCGACCTCGAGCTGCCCGACCTCAACGTCGCGTACACGCACATGCTGGGGCACGACTGCCACTCCATCGTGGCGGGCGCAGGACATGCAGACGCGCTGATCGCCCAGCTGGAAGGTTACCTCGATCGAGGATTCGACCTTGTCCTGACCTCGCATTACACGCCCGAGGACCTCAAGGACGTGCAGGCGAAGATCGACTATCTGCGCGAACTCAAGGACGTCGCGGCGGTATGCGCATCGGCCGAGGAGTTCAAGGAAGCCGTTCGCAAGCGCAATCCGGGGTACGCGGGCGACAACTACCTCGAGATGACGAGCGGGTTCTTCTTCGCCTAGGCTATTTTCGCGTCTGCGCTGCGCGTTGCTGGTAATCGACGCCCCATGTCCGCATGGCGTCGATGACGGGTCGCAGGCTGGCGCCCGCCTCCGTGAGAGAGTACTCCACGCGGGGCGGCACTTCGGGGTAGACCCGGCGCTCGACCAGGCCGCGCTCCTCCATCTCGCGCAGGTTGCTGGTAAGCACCTTCTGCGAGATGGAGCCGAGCGAGCGCTTCAGCTCGCCGAA
This sequence comes from Eggerthella sp., assembly GCF_048329335.1. NCBI lineage: Bacteria > Bacillati > Actinomycetota > Coriobacteriia > Eggerthellales > Eggerthellaceae > Eggerthella > Eggerthella sp. The sequence continues at coordinate 1,948 of NZ_DBFEGU010000044.1, forward strand.
GCGCTTCGTGCCGTCCAGTAGATCGCGCATGATGAGCAGCCGCCATTTGCTGCCGATGAGCTGGGCGGTGGTTTCGACGGGGCAGGCGGGCAGCTCGGCGGGATCGCAGGCCACGGTTCGGCTCCTTCCTTGCGAAATACTTTGATATCCAAGTATAATGCTCGCATCGACGGAAGGAAAGGGGTGCGGATGGACGATCTGGTGAACCAGCTGTCGAGAACGCTCGCACAGGCGAACCGCTTCATTGCGATCAAGCTGAAGGAACGCGGCCTCGACGGCATTGCGCCGTCGCACGGCGACATCCTCATGCAGTTGTTCGCCTGCGGCGAGCAACCCATGCAGGAGCTGGCGCGCGCCATCGGGCGCGATCCGTCCACGGTGACGGCGCTCGTGAAGAAGCTCGCCGCCGCTGGATACGTACGCACCGAGAAAGGCGTGGAGGATCGTCGCGCCACCATCGTGTCGCTGACCGAGCGGGGTCGTGGGCTGCGCGGGGAGTTCGAAGCGGTGTCGAAGGAGCTGAGCGTGGTGCAGGGGCTCGGCATCGACCCTACGGATATGGAAACGGCGCGCAGGGTCCTGGGCACCGTGCGCGACAATTTCGAACACGCTTTGAAAAAGGAGGACGGACATGGACGAGGCGCTTGAGCTCGAGGACATCGATGCGGCGTACTGCCTGCTGTTTCTGCGCGAGGTGCGCGATGCGGCGTTCGCCACGGTGGACGAGGAGGGCCTGCCCGCGGTGCGCGTCATCGACGTGATGATGGTGGAGGACGGGCGTCTGTACTTCGTGGCCGCCCGCGGCAAGGCGTTCTGCGCCGACATCATGCGCACGCGCTACGTGGCCATCGTGGGGCAGTCGCAGGATTTCCGCACCTGCCGGCTGCGCGGGGCGGTGGAGCGTCCCGACGACGAGGCCGAACGGCATCGCCTGATCGACCGCATCTTCGAGCTGAACCCCTCCATGCGCGAGCTGTACCCGGGCGATTCCCGCTACGTGCTGGAACCGTTCTACCTGCAGGATGCGCAAGGCGAGTACTTCGATCTCAGCGGCAAGCCCATCGTGCGCGTGCCGTTCGCCTTGGGATCGCTGCGCGCAGCCGTCGAAGGGTTCGTCATCACGGACCGCTGCCAGGAATGCGGCGCTTGCGCCGACGCGTGTCCCGAAGCCTGCATCGAGGAGGGGCCGCCGTATGCCATCGTCCAGGAGCATTGCCTGCGCTGCGGGCTGTGCCGGGAGACGTGCTCCTTCGGTGCGATCGACCGCCGTTCGTGACGGAGCTCGACGAGCCGACACGCTCGTCTTGGTTGCGAAGGAATGCCCGGTTTGGACGCAACATGCCTCCCATGCCAATTTGGCCGTCCGAATTCGTGTCGTCGGAACCGCAGGGTTTTCCGCCATCTGGGCTTATGGAGGCGATCACGCAATCCCCCAGGCGGAAGCGCGCTCGGAATTTGTCATGGGGTGCGATTTGCGCACAAACGCCGAAGCGGCGCTCGTGGGAACGGGAGCCCGGCTCCGACCAGCTACGGGTAGCGGCTGACGCGCTGCCGCTCGGAACGGCCGATTCTGCGGAGAAAGCGTCCGCTTCGGGCGGCAGCGCGCTCCCGCGGGCCGCGGCCTCTGCGGCAGCGCGGCAGCGCCGACGCGTTATGCGAACAGCGCGGCCGCCTTCTCCATGCGCTCGGCTATCGGCACGCCGAAGGGGCAGCGCGGCTCGCAGGCGGCGCAGGCCGTGCAATCGTCGGCGGTCGCGTTAAGTGCTCGGTAGTGCTCGCGGATCGAGGCGGGCATCTCGTCCTGCATGACAGCCAGGTCGTAGAACTTGTTGACGGCGGCGATATCGATTCCGGCCGTGCAGGGCGCGCAGTGGCCGCAGTAGGTGCACTGGCCGAAGTAGGCGTGCTTCGGCGCTCCCGCCAGCACGCTCGCGTAGTCCTTCTGCGCTTCGGCCGCCGTTTCGTAGGCCACGGCATCGTCGACGTGCGCCGGCTCGTCGAAGCCTGCCAGGATGCTGGCCGCAGCGGGGCGGGTGAGCGCGTAATGGATGCACTGCACGGGCGTCATCGCCACGCCGAACGGAGACGCCTCGGTGCTGAACAGGCGTCCGCCGGCATACCCCTTCATCACCGTGAGCCCCACGCCCTCGCGTTCGCACAGCGCGTACAGCTCGGCGCGGGCGGGATCCATGCCCTCGAGCGCGTCGTCGTAGGCGAAGGTGAACGCGTCGTCGAGGCTGGCCGTGGCCGGCAGGAGGTCGAAGGCGGGGTTCACGCTGAACATGACGGCCTCGATCTCGCCGGACAGCGCGGCTCTCTTCGCCACCTCGGGCGCGTGGGTGGACAGCCCGATATGCCCGATGACGCCGGCGGCTTTGAGCGCGCGCACGTATTCGATGAACTCCCCGGCCATGATGCCCTCGTACTCGTCGACGTCGTCGACGTAGTGGATCATGCCCAGCTCCACGTGGTCGGTGCCGAGGCGCGCGAGCAGGTCCTCGAACGCGGGACGCACGAGATCCATGTCGCGCGTGCGCACGTACTGGCCGTCTTGCCAGGTGGAGCCGATGTGGCCCTGGATGATCCAGCGGTCGCGCGTGCCGGCCAGCGCAGCTCCGAGGTTGCTGCGCACCTCGGGTCCCGCCATCCAGCAGTCGAGGATGTTGATGCCCGCTTCCTCGCAGCGCTCGACCACGGCGCGCACCTCGGCGGCCGATTTCTTCTCCATCCATTCAGCTCCGAAGCCGATCTCGCTGATTTCGAGCCCCGTCCTGCCCAGTTCGCGGTAGCGCATACAAACCCCTCTCGCGATAGTCCTTCGCGTTCGCATGCAGCACGCTTCCGTACTGCTTCTTGGAGCGAACTCTAATCCAAGTTTTTTCTTCTTACGCCTTTCCGCAGCTGGGGCAGAGGTCGCACAGGAAGCACGTCGCGCACTTCGGGTTGCGGGCGATGCACGTTTCGCGGCCGAACAGCACCCATTGATGGTTGATGGGACCCCAGTATTCGCGCGGGTACAGCTTGAGCAGGGCGGCCTCGGTCTTCGCTGGCGTGTCGGCCGAGGGGCCGGCGAACTTCAACCGATGCGCGATGCGGAACACGTGCGTGTCCACCGCGATGCCCTCCACGATGCCGAACGCCTCGTTGAGCACGACGTTCGCCGTCTTGCGCCCCACGCCCGGCAGCTTCTGCAGCTCGTCTATGTCGCGCGGGATCTCGCCGCCGTAGTCGGCCACTACCATCTGAGCGCACTTGATGACGTTCGCCGCCTTCGTATGGAAGAAGCCGATGGTGCGGATGATGCCTTCAACGTCGCGGACATCGGCCGCTGCGAGGTCCGCGGGCGTGGGGTAGCGCTCCCACAGCGCGGGCGTGACCTTGTTCACGCCTTTGTCGGTGGTTTGGGCGCTCAGCAGTACGGCGATGGTCAAGCGGAACGGATCGCCCCAGTAGTGCAGCGCGCACTCGGCGGCGGGGTAATGCTCGTTCATGCGCTCCGCCACCGCAAGGGCGCGCTGGCGTTTGGCGGTCATGGTCTCGCGTGGCATAGGATCTCCTCGGGATGCGGTTTTAGCGAAACTCCTCCCAGTATAATGAAGTTCTTCGTCCGTGTCCCGCTTTCGAGGACGGCGAACGGCGGATGCGCGCCGCGATTGCCGTTCGCCGTCCGATTGCTGGTACCGCTCTTGCCGTCGGTGTCGTGGGGCTAGCCCTCGTGCACGATGCGGCCGTCGGAGATCGTGTAGCGCACGGTGCTGTCGGAGATCTTCTTCGGGTCGCAGGTCAGGATGTTCTGGTCGAGCACCGCGAGGTCGGCCTTCTTCCCGACCTCGATGGTTCCCACGAGGTCCTCCATGAAGTTCTCGAACGCGACGTTCTTCGTGTAGGCTTCCAGGGCCTGGTACGGCGTGATGGCCTGCTCGGGCCAGCGATGCATATCGGTGTCCTCTTCGCCGGGATAGGGGCTGTTGCGCGTGACGGCGACCTCGATCTCCTCCAGGGGCGCGAACGGGGTGACCGGGCCGTCGCTGGCACCGCTCACGATGCAGCCGGCTTCCAGCATGTTCTTGACCGGGTACATGGCCATCGCGCGCTCTTCTCCGATGTAGGCGATCTCGAGCTCGCACAGCGGGTCGCGGTACATCCACAGGAACTGCAGCGCGCTGATGACCTCGAGGTCGGCGATCCTCTTGATGTCCTCGTCGGCTACGGCGCACACATGGGTCATGGTGTAGCGGCGGTCGGCGCGCTCGCCGTTCTCCTTGATCGCGTTCTCGAAGGCGTTCAGCGTGTTGCGGACGGCACCGTCGCCGATGGCGTGGACGTGCACCTGCACGCCCGCCTTGTCGAGGGCGGCCACCATGGCGTCGAACTCCTGCTGATCCCATTCGGATTCGCCGTACCAGTCCGACCCCTTGCCGGCGGCTTCGTTGTACGGTTCCAGCATGACGGCGCTGCCGCCTTCGGTGACGCCGTCGGAGAACATCTTCGCGGTGCCGGTGGATATCATCTCGCTGTCGTAGCGTGCCAGTCCCTTGACTGTTTTGACCGCTTCGCTCGGATCGGTGCCGGGGATGATGGTGGGCAGGATCCTCATGCGCAGGTTGAGCTCGCCGGCCTTTTCCAGTTCGGAGAAGAAGCGCGCGTCCACGGCGGAGAGGTTCGTGATGCCGGTCAGGCCGAAGCGCGACGCGTCCTCCTGGTACTTTGCGATGGCCTGCTCGTACTC
>NZ_DBFEGU010000045.1:0-2450 GCF_048329335.1 Eggerthella sp.
ACGCAGGACTGCATGAGCCTGGACGGCATGCCCTACATCGGCGTGCACCGACGTGAGAACCCCCGCTGGTATGTGGCAACCGGGTTCAGCAAGTGGGGGATGACCGGGTCGTACGTGGCGGCGAAGGCCATTGCCGACCTGATCGCGACGGGCGAGAGCCCCGTCGAGGACCTGTTCTTCCCGCAGCGCTCCATGCTGAACGTCGCGCTGTTCTCCAATTTGGGCACCTCGACGGCGAACCTGGTGAAGCCGGGGAAGCGGTGCTCGCATATGGGATGCAGCCTCGAGCGCAACGACGTCGAGGACTCGTGGGACTGTCCTTGCCACGGGTCGCGCTTCGACGCGGACGGCAACGTCCTCGACGGGCCCGCAACGAAGCCGATCTCGGTGTGAAAGCGGTAGCGGCTCCTCCGGCTCCGCGTTGGACGTGCTATACTAAACGAACAAGTGTGCTAGTTGAACGGGGGAGGGGTCGGCGCGATGGAGCGCACGTACGTGTGCATAGATCTGAAGAGCTTCTACGCCAGCGTCGAATGCGTCGACCGCGGGCTGGACCCGCTGACGGCGAACCTCGTCGTGGCCGATCCCGACCGCACGGAGAAGACCATCTGCCTGGCCATCACGCCGTCCATGAAGGCGCTCGGCCTGTCCAGCCGTTGCCGCGTGTTCGAGATCCCCGAGAACGTGGACTACGTCATGGCGAAGCCGCGCATGCAGCGCTACATGGAGGCGTCGGCCGACATTTACTCCATCTACCTGCGCTTCGTGTCGCCCGAGGACGTCCATCCCTATTCCATCGACGAATGCTTCATCGATGCGACGCCGTACCTGTCGCTGTACCGGACGAGCGCCCGGGAGTTCGCCGTCATGCTCATGGAGGCGGTGCTGGCCGAGACGGGCGTGCGCGCCACGGCAGGGGTCGGGCCGAACCTGTTCTTGGCGAAAGTGGCGCTCGACATCACGGCGAAGCACGCCCGGGACTGCATCGGCTTTCTCGACCAGGCCGAGTTCGAGCGCACTATCCAGACCCACCGGCCCATCACCGATATCTGGAACATCGGCCCGGGCATCGCGAGGCGCCTGGCGAAGTACGCGGTGTACGACCTGCGCGGCGTATGCGAGATGAGCGAGGCCACGCTGTACCGCGAGTTCGGCGTGAACGCGGAGTATCTGATCGACCACGCCCACGGCGTCGAGCCGTGCACCATCGCCGACATCCACGCCTACGAGCCGAGCGGGCATTCTCTGGGCAACGGCCAGGTGCTGCCGTGCGACTACTCGTTCGAGGAAGCGCGCGACGTGCTGCGCGAGATGGTGGATCAGCTGGTGCTCGATCTCGTGGAGAAACGTCTGGTCGCCGGATCGATATCGCTGTACGTGGGGTACGCGAAGGGTCCAGGCGAGCGTGCGGGCGAATCGGACGGCGCGTTCTTCGACGGCGGCCACGGCAGGCGCCCCGCAAGCGGCCGCCGCGGTTTCTCTCACACCGGCTCCACGCGCAGGCAGGCGGATCGCACGAACCTCTACTCGAAGCTCATGCCGCGGTTCCTCGACCTGTTCGACGAGACCACGCGCAAAGACGCGCCCATCCGCCGCATCAACGTGGGCGTCGGCGGGGTGCTCCCCGAGGAGTTCGCCACGATGGACCTGTTCTCGGACGTGGAAGCGGAGGCCGAGGAACATCGCCTGCAGCAGGCCGTGCTGGCCGTGAAGGGGCGCTTCGGCAAGAACGCGCTTCTGCGCGGCACCAGCTTGAAAGAGAAGGCCACGGCGCGCGAGCGCAACGAGCAGATCGGAGGGCACCATGCCTGAGCGCCGACCCCGCGCCGACCGCGCGCAGCAGTTCATGCCGTTCGCCGCGCTCAAAGGCTACTACGACCTCATCCGCGAGCGCGAGCGCGTGGCAGAGCCGAAGCGCGAGCTGACCGACGAGCAGGCGCTCGAGCTGTCGCGAAAGCTCTCCCAGCTGAAACGGCGCGAGATGGCGTGCATCGTCCACTACGACGGCGAAGCGTACGTCACCGCGCGCGGCCTGGTCAGCGACATCGACCTCGCGGCCCGCACCGTCACCGTCGTCCGCACCCGCATCCCCCTCGACGACATCGCGGACATCCGGACGGACGCGTGACGCATCATCGCCCGAAAAACACGCTCGAAGGCCGTTTTGCGTGTTTTTCGGGCGATGATGCACGTGCGATGGTGCATCAAAGGTACCTTCCGGTGACGCTCTCGGGGTTGTCGGCCACTTGCTCGGGAGTGCCGACGGCCACGATGCGGCCTCCGGAGGCGCCGCCGCCGGGGCCGAGGTCCACCACGTAGTCGGCGTTGGCGATGACGTCCAGGTCGTGCTCGATCACGACGACCGTCGCTCCCGGCTCCACCAAGCGCTCGAACACGCCCAGGAGGGTGCGCACGTCGAGCGGGTGCAGGCCGATGGTGGGCTCGTCGAA
>NZ_DBFEGU010000046.1:0-15021 GCF_048329335.1 Eggerthella sp.
AACTGGGCGTTCCTGCTTGCCGGCTCCACCGCTGCCGCTGGCGTTGCCGTTGCAGCGCGACGCGCTGCAACGCAGGATCGATTCGAGGCGCGAATGCGCGGTCTGACGGGGGCGCTTACCGTGTCATGCGCTGTTGCGACACCGATAGCCCTGGCGTGCGGTCAGCCGATCGCCTTGGCGGCGCTCGTGGTCGTCGGAGGCGCTGCCTCGAGCTTCTTGCAGGTGCTGTGGGGAAACGAGTACGCTCGCCGCCCCGTGCCGTTCGCGCTTGCGTGCTATCCTGCCACGGCCGTCGTCATCGCGCTGCTCATTGCCCTCGTCATAGGCGAGCGAGGGTTTCTTGCGTTCTTCGTGTTTCCGATCATGTCGTTCGTGCTGTTGCTGGTGGAGACTTCGCGCATCGACAAAGAGCAGTCGCTCGACGGGGTCTCGGTCGAGCCGGCAAGGCAGCCCGAACGGGATCGGCCCGCCTTGTCGCGCAAATCCATCGCCCAGCTGATGGTGAGCATCGGGGTGTTCAGTTTCCTATGCCGCGTATTCGACTCGCTTCCCGGCGAAGGGGTGGTCGATCCTTTCGTCGTGTTCGGCGGCAGCTCGGTATTCGCTTTGGCGGTGGTGGGCGTCCTGTTTCTGCTGTTCGCGTTCTTGTGCGGGGATCGCTTCGAGCCCGTGTTTGCGTATCGCCTGTCGCTTCCGCTCATGGCGCTGGGCATGGCCATTGTCTCGCTGTTCTTCTATGACCATTGGGCGCTGTCCGTGCTGCTCATAGGCATCGGCTACGAGCTGTTCGATATCGTAACGTGGATACTGTTCGTCGATCTGGCGAAGCGGCGCGTGGATGCTTGCGGACGCTATCGGGTGTTCGGGTGGGGGGTGGCCGCAACATTGTGCGGCATGGGCTTGGGCTATCTCGCGGGAAGCGAGATTCACGCGCGTCTGCTGGTCGGAGACGTGCAGATGTCCACGGTTGGCATTCTATGCGTCACCGTGTTGGTGGTGACGGCGTTCCTCGTTATACCGGAAGGGACGATCGCTCAAGTAGTTGGCCGGCGAGGGCGCCTTCGAGGTGGCGAGCGCAACGAGGGCGCTACGGGGGAGCGCGCGGAGTCCTCATCGAAGATCTCGCCTGCTTCTTCATTGGAAAGGCGTTGCGAGGCGATAGCGGTCGAGCGGCGTCTGACGCCTCGCGAGAGTGAGGTACTCGTGCTGCTGGCGCGCGGGCGTACGTTGGCTATCGTCATGCGCGACTTGCAGATAGCTAAGGGCACGGCGCAGACGCACATCGAGAACGTATACGCGAAGCTTGGCGTGCACAAGCAACAGGAGCTCATCGATCTCGTCGAGGGCTTCGCTATCTCGGATGACGCCTGATCGGAGCAAAAATACGATGCTCCATCTGATGCAAGGGATCGGGGCGCGGGTATCATGGGGGATGCACAAGGTTCGACATACACAAGGAGGCATTTCATGGGACGCATCGTTCTGCCCGTATACACCCCGTACTATATTCCCAACGGCAACGAGGTTGCCGTCATCGAGACGTCGCGCGGCACGATCCGCGTACAACTGGCCGGCAAGGACGCGCCCGTGACCGCGGGCAACTTCATCGAGCTCGCCGCACGCGGGTTTTACGACAAGTTGAAGTTCCACGCGCACAAGCCGGGCTCCGTGGTGCTGGGCGGCTGTCCCACCACGCGCACGCTGGGGCCTGCGCAGGTGGACGCGGCGGCGCGCGGCATGATCCGCGGCATCCATCCCGGCACAGGCGACGCACGCTACACCATCGTGGACGAGTGGGAGACCAACCCGAACAACAAGCACGTGCTGGGAAGCCTCTGCATGGCGCACAAGTCCGAGCCGAACTCGGGTAGCTGCCAGTTCTACTTCTCGCTGTCCGAGCAGCCTGAGTTCGACGAGAAGTTCACCGTGTTCGGCCAGGTGATCGAAGGTATCGATACGGTGCAGGAGCTGGGGGTGGGCGACGCGATCAAAAGCATCGTCATCGAAGGCGCCGACGAGGAGGCGCTGGCCGAGGCGATCTCCCACGAACTGCCGCGCCCGAAGTCGCCGAAGGAAGTGCTCGAGGAGCTCGATCGCGAGCGCGAAGAGCGCAGGAAGCAGGCCGAAGCGGACGCGGCCGCGGGGGAGGAAGAGTAGCGGGTTCCCGCCGGGCGAGGGCGGCGTCGCCCTCGCCTATTCGTACGTCTCAACCAGATCGATCAGCTCTTGCTGCTTATGCACGTCGAGCTTGCGGTAGATGTTCTCGATGTGCGTGCGGGCGGTACCCTTTGCAATCTGCAAGTCGCGGGCGATGATGGACAGGGTGCGACCGTACGCCAGAAGCACGATGACCTCGCTCTCGCGCGGCGTCAGGCCGTAATCTCTCGCCACGCTCGCGCAGTGCTGCTCGAGCCGCCCCGCGCCCGCATCGACAACCGCGACGGCGGGTGCTTCTTCGACGTCCTTTTCCTTGCGGCTTGTGCGCATGGTTTGCGACAGCTGCGCCACCACGCCCTCGGGCAATACCATGAACGCCACCACCACAAGGCACAGTGTGGCCAACATGGCCACGGCGGAGATCTGCATGTCCCCGCTGGCGATCATCGCGTCGCACGCCCTGCCCGCCATGGTTCCCGCTCCCATTCCCGCGAACATGAAGGCCACGCCCAGCCCGAAGATATGCAGCGCGTTCTCGTTGCGTCGACGCGATACGTCTACGAACAGCACCCAGGTGAGGATGTCGAAGAACTCGTAACCCGCGTTGATCAGCAGGATGGACATGGCGGCGTGCGTGTCGAAGAACAGCGCGATGGCGACGAATCCCGCCACCATGATGGGCAACGACAGCCGGTAGGTGAGTGCGGCGTTGAAGCGCTCGCGCAGCTTCGCCACGATGACGAGGAACACCACGCCCACTACGATGAGTCCGAATATTGCGCTTCCGCCGACGAACGCGAACGGGTCGTCGTAGGCGGGTATGGCATCGAACAAGCGGCACAGGAACGAAAACGTCATGATAGAGAACATGAGCTTGCCCACGCCGAACTTCGCACCCGGTTCTTCCTCGGCGTCCCTTTGAGACGTCGAGCGGGCCGAGGGGTCGTCGGCATTCGCGTTCTCGACCGCGAGTTCCTCTTTGGGCTTCTGCGTGAGGTCGCTCCACGACAGGCCGGTGCGGTTCGCTTCGAACAGCAGCAAGCCGAACGATAACAGGGGTATCACCGCGAAGCCGATGAAGCTCGTATGATCGTTCGACATGCCGGCGACGAGCGCGGTGACGATGGCCGCCGCGGGGGAAGCGACGGCGGCGAACAACGTGGCGTGGCGGGCGAAGCGGTCGCCCCACAGCACCTGCAAGGGCCCCGCTCCCAAGCCGCCGGCTACGAACCCGACGATCATGAGCGCCTCGCTGTTCAGGGCTAGCGCCACGGGGATGATGATGCCGCTTGCGGCAAGGGCTACCGGAGTTGCGCGGAACAGCGCGACGCGCACGACGCCCTCGCGCTTGCCGCTTCGATTTGCAACGAACGACACGGTCAGTGCGCTGAGCGCGCCGAACAAGAGGTAGGCCCAGGTGAAGGATGATGCTGCGCCTGCGATGAGCGGCGCGCCCAGGCAGAACACGATCCATGCGCGGCACAAGCCGAACCCTATGACGGTTATCAGGTAGTCGAGCGTGCGCGAGTCGCGTTCCGCGGAGGTCGTTTCCGCGGCCGCCTCCGCCGCCTGGCCGCCCTCTCCTCCGTTCGGAAGGCCGCCGGTAGCGCCGTCCCGGCCTTCGCCCTTGGTTCCGTATTGCATGTGCATCTCTCCCCAGCGTTCATGCCACGGGCCGCGCCGAGCGACGCGGCTCCCTCCCGTTTGCAACAAAACTCATAAGTAGCATCATACGCAATTTCATACGTCGATCAAATCGGATGGAGCATCCGATAGGGGTCTGATCTGGAAAATCCTATTCAACGTCAGATGTCCTGCGAAAAATCCGACCGCCCATCAGATGTGCCGGAAACGTGCCGAGCGTAAGGTTCGAAAGGCAAGAACGGATGCTTCCAAGGAGGGGCATCTCTGCTGGGAGAGAGGCAGGGGCCGATGTTCGATGCTCGCGAGCTCGATAGCTGCGCGGGTGGGGGAATCGGTTCGTTCATTCAAGTAGGAGGAAGGAACACTATGAGCAAAGGCATGGAAGGCGGAGTTTCCCGTCGTTCGTTCCTGAAGGGCGCGGGCGTCGCTGCCGCAGCCGTGGCGGGTTCCGCCGCGCTGGCCGGCTGCGCGTCGGGTTCGACGGGCGCGGCTTCGGGCGATTGGCTGCCGAAGAGCTGGGACTACGAGTGCGACCTCTTGGTCATCGGCTACGGCGGCGCGGGCATGTGGGCGTCGCGCATCGGCGCCGACGAGTGCGGCCAGGAAGTCATCGTGCTGGAGAAGGCTCCCGTCGAGGGCGGCGGCAACAGCCGCATCAACAACGGCGAGTGGACCATCGTCGAGGAAAGCGACAAAGAGCGCTTCAAGAAGTACATCAAGGCGTTCACGCACGGCAAGACCCCCGAGCCGATGATCGACGCCTGGGTCAACGAGTGCGTTCGCAACACCGAGTACGCCGACAAGTACGGCATGACCTACGAGGTGTCCGAGGTCGCGCTGGCCGGCGCCATCCCCGAGTACTACTTCCTGGACGACAACGCCTACGAGGGCTCCTGCAAGCTGTCCTCCGTCGACGGCTTCGGCATGCTGTCGTTCCGCGAGCTCGACGCGCAGCGCGAGAAGCTGGGCGTGCAGGTTCTGTTCGACTGCCACGACGAGCGTCTCATCCAGAACCCCGAGACCAAGGAGATCGTCGGCGCGTACACGATGATCGGCTCCGAGGAGAAGACGGTCAAGGCTCGCAAGGGCGTCATCATGACCACGGGCGGCTTCGAGTTCAACGAGGATCTCAAGAACGCCTACCTCAAGTGCTACCCCTTCAAGTTCGAGGGTTGGCAGTTCAACACGGGCGACGGCATCAAGATGGTCGAGGACGTGGGAGCGAAGCTGTGGCACATGGACATGGCGATCTCCATGTACTCCATGTGGACGCGCGATCCTGAGAACGACTTCTCCATCCTGTACTTCATGCCCGCCAACAGCTACTTCAACGTGAACCGTCTGGGCAAGCGCTACGTCAACGAGAACAACATGGGCTCGCCGCACAACGGCTGGCACACGCTGCTGTCGTTCGACGACTCCATCGACGACTTCGACCGCATCCCGTCGTGGGGCATCTTCGACCAGACCTGCTTCGACGCCGGCAAGCTGTCCACCAGCCAGGGCGATTTCTTCGAGTGCGGCAACTTCGCCAGCGACCTGCCCGACGAGATCCGCGCATGGAACGGCTGGAGCCAGGACAACAAGGCTGAGCTGGAGAAGGGCTGGATCCTCAAGGGCGACACCATCGAGGAGCTTGGCAAGAAGATCAAGGAGTTCGACCACTGGATGGACGTCGACGCCTTGAAAGCCACGTTCGACGAGTACCAGGCATTCTGCGAGGCAAAGAAGGACGCGCGTTTCGACCGCTCCGAGAAGACGCTCGAGAAGCTGGACGACGGCCCGTACTACGCCATCTCCATCTACCCCGGCTCCTGCTCCACCTTGGGCGGCCCGATGAAGAACGAGCACGGCCAGGTGCTGGATCCCGCCGAGAACCCCATCCCGCGTCTGTACGCGGCGGGCTGCTTCGGCAACTTCCAGAGCCACAGCTACGGCATCACCGGCGGCAACAACGCCGAGAACCAGGTGTGGGGCCGCATTTCCGCCCGTCACGCCGCGGGTCTCGAGCCTTGGGACGCCAAGTAGCATCCTCCCTTCGCTGATCGGTTCGGCGCTGCGCTCCCCAGCGGCGCCGGATGCGACTCAACCCCCGCGCCCGCCGCTCCCTCGGCGGGCGCATCTGGCGGGAAACCGCCTTCCGAACTGCAATACGACTGATAGGAGAAGCGCATGACCGTGCAAGCACACACCGCCGACCGGCGCCTCGTCGTGCTCGCCGTCCTCGGCGTCGTCCTCGCGCTCACGGCCGCGATGTGGACGCTCGCGGGCTGCGCGCCGAAGGCGGAGCCCTCGGCTCCGGCGGCGTCCGAGCAGAAGGACGGGAACGGCGGCTCTTCGGCCATGGACGGCCAGCCGGTGAACTGGACGATGGACTCCGACTGCTCGATGTGCCACACCGTCGAGGCCGCGTCGGCGACCGACGCGTCCTGCCCGCAGGCCTCGGCCCACGAGGCCGAGGGCGTGACCTGCGTCCAGTGCCACACCGACGAGGCCGCGCTCTCGACCGAGCACGCCGACGTGAAGTTCGGCGACAAGGCCGCCACCAAGGCGACCGTGGTCACGGTGGACCCCGAGACCTGCATCTCGTGCCACGGCACGATGGAGGAGATGGCCGCCAAGACCGCGGACTCCACGGCGCTCACCGACGACAAGGGCACCACGGTGAACCCCCACGACGTCCCCTCGAACGAGAAGCACGAGGAGAACCCCGCCACGTGCACCGACTGCCACAACAACCACTCGAAGGACCAGGCCAAGGACGCGATGAAGTACTGCGCCCAGTGCCACCACCGCGGAACCTTCGAATGCGGCACCTGCCACGAGCTCCGCGAGCGCTAAGAAGCAACGAACAAGCATACCCGCCCGAGACGGAATCCCCTCCCTCCCTTTCCGTTTCGGGGTCATCGAAGACCCGGCCCCTCCCTCGGCCGGGTCTTTCGCGTTGGGATCTTCGCGACCTGGCCTTATGTCGGGCACCTGACAGCGTCAGCTCCTGACATTCGTTGGCGTTGTCGCCCGAAAGCCTCGTTTTCGAGCGCGATTCCGCGTTTTTACGGGCGACAACGTTCTCTGTGAGGCCTCTGCGTCTTCGCTATACTGGGTCGAACGACGGAAGGGGACGGCATGGAGCGGGAACCGCGCTACTTCGAATACGGCGAAGCGGAGGTCGCGTACCTTGCGGCGCGCGATCCGAGGCTGGGCGAGGCGATGGCGGTTATCGGACGCATCGAGCGCGAGGTGCACCCCGACTTGTTCGCTGTGCTCGCGAACTGCATCGTGGGCCAGCAGATATCGACGAAGGCGCAGACCACCATTTGGAACCGCATGCTGGATCGGTTCGGGGAGGTGACGCCCGAGGCGATGGCGGCGTGCTCCGACGACGAGCTGCAGCAGGTGGGCATCTCGTTTCGCAAGGTGGGCTACATCAAGGGGGCAGCCGCGCGCGTGCTGTCCGGCGAGGTGGACCTCGAGGGGCTGGCCGAGCTATCCGATGACGAGGTGTGCCGCACGCTGTCGGCGCTGCCGGGTATCGGCGTGTGGACGGCCGAGATGCTCATGACGTTCTCGATGCAGCGACCCAATATTCTGAGCTGGGGCGATCTGGCCATCCATCGCGGCTTGCGCATGGTGCACCACCACCGGCGCATCACGCCCGAGCTGTTCGCGAAGTACCGCCGCCGCTACACGCCTTACGGCTCGGTGGCCAGCCTCTATCTATGGGAGGTGGCCGGCGGCGCCATACCCGGCATGAAGGACTGGGCCCCGAAGGGTGGGAAGAAGTAGGTAGGGCGCCGAATGCGCGTGCGCGCGTCCCGCCTCGGATGTTTCACGTGAAACATTGGTTCGTCCGAGTTTTGCTTTCCGCAGTCGTTGTCAGCAATGAAAAAGAGACCCGTCGGATCATCCGACGGGTCTCTTCGTATCCCGTGGTGGGCGATGAGGGATTTGAACCCCCGACCTTGTCCTTGTAAGGGACCTGCGCTCCCGCTGCGCCAATCGCCCGGTTTTCGTCGCCTTGCGGCGAGCACCTATTCTCGCATAGAAGGCGCGTTCGCGCAACGAATCCCCAGGAAAGCCGCATCTAATCTGCCGCACGTTGGAGCGGCGTGGGATTTTGCGGTGCGGCGCATGGAATTCGCGTTGGAAACGGAGGTGCGAAATGTGTAATCGGCGTTGGAGCGACGTCGCAAACGGGTAAGGTCCAGGCGGCTTTTCATGGTGAACTGTGCCATGAAAACGTGAGATGAGCTGGTCATACTGAAAGGAGGGAAAACGGCGGAGAGGACGAAATGAAACGGAGCAGAACAACCATCATCGGCATTGCCTGCGGGCTGGCATGCGCGGCATGCGTGTTCGCCTACGCCCAGGGCGTGCGGGGAGAGGCCGACGCGGCGCGCGCGGAAGCTCTGGCGCGCTACGGGGGCGAGCAGCTGGAAGTGTGCGTGGCTAAGCGCGACATCGCAGCGGGGGAGTCGGTGGACGCGAGCGCGGTGGAGACGCGGTTGTGGGTGGCCGACTTGCTGCCCGCGGAAGCATTCCGATCGTCCGGCGACGTGGTGGGCAAGAAGGCGTCGTCGACGATCCTTGCGGGCGAGGTGCTGTCGGAGCGCCGCTTCCGCGATGCGGGCAGCCGCCTGGACGTGCCCGAGGGCCTGACGGCGCTCAGCGTGCCGGCGAAGGACGTGCAAGCGGTGGGCGGCGCCGTGGCGGCCGGCTCGCGGGTGGACGTTTACGCCACCGGCGGCACGTCGACCGATGTGCTGGCGAGCGGCGTGCTGGTGTTGGCGACCAGCGCAAGCGCGCAGGAGTCGACAACCGACGCGAAGGTGTCGTGGATCACTGTGGCCGTCGCGCCCGAGTCGGTGCAGGAGATCGTCGCGGCGGCGCAGAAGACGGAGCTGTACTTCACGTTGCCGGGAAGCGAGGGAGAGCGATGAGCGGATCTTTGGTGGCGCTGTGCGCCGATACGACGAGTTTGCAGCATCCGGAGTCTATAGGGTTGGCGGGAGAGAACCTGGCTGCACAGGATTGGCTGCGCATTTTCTCCTCGGCAGAGGAGGCGCGCAGGTTCCTGCGCACGGATCGCCTGGTTGACGAGGTGTGGGTGGCGTCGAGCGACGACGTCGCTCCCATCAACCTGGCGGCCACGCTCAAGCGCGACCGCAGCGACCGTTGTGTGTGCATGCTGTCGTTCGAAGACACGGGTTCGCTGAAGAGCCGCATGAGCGCCACGGGCATTGACGCCTCGCTCACGCGCCAAGCCTTGGCCGAGCGCTACGCGCGTCGCAAGCAGGCCTTCGCCTGCCCGTGGCCCATGGCGGCGCCCGCAGCCCCGCGGCAAGCGCCGATGCCGGCGGCGATGCCCGTCTCGGTTGCTCCGGCGACCGCGCCCCAGCCGGCGCGGTGCGACGAGCGCCGCCCGGGCGCGCGGGCCGGGTTCCTTTTCCCAGTGGTCAGCGGAAGCGGCGGCGCGGGCAAGAGCACGGTGTCCGTGCTGTCGGCGCTCATCGCGCAGAGGATGGGCTACAACACCTTGCTGCTGGATTTCGACCTGCAGTTCGGCGACGCCCCGGCGCTCATGGGCGTGCAGAACCCGTTGGCCGTCGATGACGTGCTGGCGGTGCCGTCGCGCCTCGATCAGCTGCGGTCGGACGGTCGGATGCCGGCGCTGCTGGCCGCGCCGCGCCATCTCGAAGACAGCGAAGCGGTGGTGGAGCGGGCGCCCCAGCTGCTCGACCAGCTGACGGCCCGGTTCGACGTCGTGGTGGCGAACACGGGAGCCGCCTGGGCCGAGCAGCATGCCCTGCTACTGGAGCGCAGCTCGAAGGCGCTGTTCCTGATCGATCAGCGGCCGTCGTCGCTGCGCGCCTGCCAGCATGCGCTCGACCTGTGTGCGCGGTGCGGCATCGCGACCGGCCCTTTCCTGTACGCCGTCAACCGATGCTCCAAGAACGCCCTGTTCACGTCCATCGACGTGTCATGCTCGCTGCGCGGGGCTCACGTGTTCGAGCTCAAGGACGGCGGCGGCGAGGTGGAGGAGCTGCTGGGCGCGGGGCTTCCGTTCGATCTGCTGGCGTCGAGGAACGATTTGTGCGCGAGCCTCGAGCGCGTGCTGTCGGGCGTGCTGCCGGGCGATAGGCGCGCGGCAGCCCCGCCCGAGGAAGGCGCCTCTCGGGGACCCGGTTTCCGCTTGCCCGTCGGCAAGAAGCCGCGCCGTCGCCGGAAGGAGGCCCCATGTCTCTGATGAGCCGCGTGCGCGACATCGACGACGTGCCGACGCTCGCCGCGAGTGCGGACGACAACGCGCTGGAACGGCTCAAGGAGCACATCCAGCGGTTCGTGTCCACGGACGATATCGCCGCCATCATGGCCGAACAGCCCAGCCGCGCCCGCAACGAGTTGAAAAGCGCGTGCCGCCAGGCGTTCGAGGACGCTTCCTGGGCGGGCGTCTCCCAGCGCGAGCAGCAGCGGCTGACCGACGGGCTCATCGACATGGTGTTCGGGTTCGGGCCGCTCGAATCGCTGCTGGCCGACGATTCGGTCACCGAGATCATGGTGAACGGCCCTTCCGACGTGTTCTTCGAGCGCGACGGCCGGCTGCATCGCAGCGAGCAGCGGTTCGCCGACGAAGGCCAGCTGCGCGCGCTCATCGATCGCGTGCTGGGGCCGTTGGGGCGCCGCATCGACGAGGCTTCGCCCATGGTGAACGCGCGGCTTCCCGAAGGGCACCGCGTGCACGTGATCATCCCGCCGCTTGCGCTGGACGGGCCGGTGATGACCGTGCGCAAGTTCGCGAAGCGGGTCATGACGTTGGACGACATGGTGGCCACGGGGTCGTTCGACGAGGCGATGCGGACGTTTCTGGTGTGGGCGGTGCGCGCTCGAAAGAGCATCGCGGTGTCGGGCGGCACGGGAAGCGGCAAGACCACGCTGCTCAACGCGCTGTCGTGCGAGCTGCCGCCCTCGGAGCGCATCATCACCATCGAGGATTCGGCCGAGCTGAGGTTCTTGGAGCATCCGCACGTCGTGCGCCTGGAGGCGCGTCCCCGCAACGCGGAGGGCACGGGCGAGGTGACCATCCGCGACCTCGTGATCAACGCGCTGCGCATGCGCCCCGACCGCATCGTGGTGGGCGAATGCCGCGGCGCCGAGGCGCTGGACATGCTGCAGGCCATGAACACCGGCCACGACGGGTCGCTGACCACGCTACACGCGAACTCGCCCGCCGACGTGGTGTCGCGCCTTGCGACGATGGTGCGCTACGCGGTGGACCTGCCGGTTGACGTCATCGAGTCGAACGTGGCAAGCGCCTTCGAGGTGGTGGTGCAGACGGCTCGCGCGCTGGACGGGTCGCGGTTCGTGTCGGACGTGGCCGAGCTCGTGTACGACGGAGGAAAGCGCTGCTGCAG
Source organism: Eggerthella sp. (assembly GCF_048329335.1). NCBI lineage: Bacteria > Bacillati > Actinomycetota > Coriobacteriia > Eggerthellales > Eggerthellaceae > Eggerthella > Eggerthella sp. The sequence continues at coordinate 11,214 of NZ_DBFEGU010000046.1, forward strand.
GGTGCGCCCGCTGTTCATGCGGGGGCTGGCTGAGCGTGTGGGACGCTGGGTGGCCCTTCCGGCTTGGATCGACGAGGTGGCGGACATCGGCGTTGCCGAGAGAGAGGAGGTGGAGCGATGGAAGCGCACGTCGTGCTTGGCGGCGTAGGCGTGCTCGCCGCGTTCGGATGCGGAGCGGCGGCAAGCGCGTCGGTGGCGGGTCGCGCTCGGCGCCGGACGGCCTCCCTGGTTGGCGAGGGGGACGTCGGATCGTCGCGCGTCGCCTGGCTGCTGCGCAACGGGGTCGGCTGGACGCGGCCGGCGACGCGTGCCCTGCTGGGCAATCGCGCGCTCGCGGCGCTCATGCGCGAGGCTGTCGGCGTGGTCGATGCGCGCGGGTTGATGACGACCGAGGAATCGCTCTTGTCGGTATGGATTGCGGCGATGGTCGGGGCGGGGATGTGCGCGGGCGCAGCGGCAGGCTCGGTCGTGTGCGGCATCACCGTAGCCGTGTGCGCGTGCGCTTGCGCGGTCGTGTGGCTGCGCACGGTGCAGGACAAGCGCCGCGACGCCCTGCGCGAGGGCATCCCCGACGCCCTGCGCTCCATGGCCGTGTGCTTCCAGGCAGGCTTGTCGCTGCTGCAAACGTTCCAGCAGGTGGCAAGCGAGGTGCAAGGCCCGCTGGGCACGCTGTTCGCCCGCGCGGCCCACCAGCTGGAAACAGGGGAGGGCGCCGGGCGCGCCTTGGAGGTGCTGCGCAGGGGCTCGTCGGTGGCCGAGCTGGCGTTCGTCGCGGTGGCGCTGGACGTGCAGCATCAGGCGGGCGGCAGCATGAAGCAGGTGCTGGACGCGGCTCGAGACACGGTTCAGAGCGAGATCGAGCTGCGACGCGCGCTGCGCGTGCAAACGGCGCAGGCGAAGCTGTCGGCGCGCGTGGTGAGCGTCCTGCCCTTCGTGCTGATAGCGGTGTTCTCGCTGGTGAGCGAAGGCTTTCTGGATCCGTTCTTCGCCAGTCCGATGGGCATGGCGCTGCTGGCGATCGCGCTGGGCATGCAGGCCGCCGGCATCGTGGCGGTGCGCCGCATGCTGGCCGTGGAGGTGGGCTGATGGAGGCCGTGCAGGCGCCTTTCCTGATGGCTGCGGCCGTGGCCGCCGCCGGGATCGCCGGAGGGCTGGCGGGTTCAACGCTTCTTCGGAGGCGCGACGCGACGGCGCGACGCGAGCGGCTGCGCAAAGCCGCCGACGTGCGCGACGCGCGGGAGGGTTTCGACTCGGGCTCTCGGCTCGTGCGGTACGCGACGGCGCTCAGCCAGCGGATCGCCCTCGGAGCGACCGAGGCGCTTTCCCGTCGGCTGCGGCTTTCGCGGGCGCGAGCGTGGTTCTGCGCGCGGGCGAAGCGGGCGGGCTTGGAGCAGGCCGTGTCCCCGGAAGGGTTCTGCGAGGCCTCGATGAGGCTCGCATGCGCCGGAGGGCTGGCGGGTGCGCTCGTCGGCTCGGTGCTCTCCACGGAGCTTGCCGTACTCGGCGCCGTCGCAGGGGTTGCGGGCGGCGCGGCGGCGATGCCGCGAGCCGTCAAGCGGGCGCAGCGCGAGCGCGCCGACGGCTTGGAAAGCGACCTCTCGGAGATGCTCGAGGTGGTGGCGCTCGGTCTTCGCAGCGGGCTTTCGTTCGACCGCGGGTTCGCGCTGTACGGGTCTCACTTCGATTCGGACTTGGCGCGTGCGTGCGTCGGCGCCCAGCATGCCTGGTCGCTGGGCTTGACGAATCGCGAAGACGCGTTGCGCGACCTGGCGGCCTCGTACGACTCGCCGCTGTTCGCGCGCGTCGTGGAGAGCATGGTGCGCTCGCTGCGCTTCGGCTCGTCGCTGGCCGAGGGGCTCGAATCGGCTGCGGCGGAGGCGCGCGCGGTGCATCGGGCGCAGGTTGAGGAGCGGGTGGCGAAGGCTCCGGTGAAGATGATGGTGCCCACGGGCACGCTCATCCTGCCGGCCATGCTGCTGCTCGTGCTGGGGCCGGTGCTGCTCGAACTGATGGAAGGAATGTAGGAATGAGGAGGTTCGCACATGGAGACGTACTGGAGATGGATGGCGAAGGCGACGTGCCGGGTTCGGCGGGTGCTTGCTCGAGAGGATGGGCAGGGCACGACGGAGTACGCCATCCTCGTCGGGGTTCTGGTGGTGATCGCCATCATCGCGATCACCGTGTTCCGTCCGAAGCTGCAAGAGCTGTGGGATGCCATCGCCGAGGGCATCAACGGGCTGTAGGACGCCGTGCCGGCGCTGCGATCCGTGCGGACGCGTTTGACGAACGCGGTCAGGGAACGGTCGAGTTCGCGCTGGTTACGGCCGCGTTCTTGGCAGCAGTCGTCGCACTGGGCGCCCTGTGGCGCAGCTTGGAGGCCGGCATGTTCGTCGATCATGCGCTGATGTCGGCTTCGCACCATATCCAGATGACGATGCCGGGATCGGTCGCCGATGTGTTTTTGTACTGACGGGTTCGGAAAGGAGGGAGCGGGCATGCGACGGACGTGCGAATCGGGCCAGGCCACGGTGGAGGCGGCGTTTCTGCTGCCGGTGCTGTTCGTCGGGCTCCTGCTGCTGATGCAGCCGGGCATCCTTTTGTACGATCGGCTGGTGATGCAGGCGGCCGCGTCGGAGGGATGCCGCCTGCTGGCGACCAAAACCGCTGCGGCGGGCGACATGGCCGAGAGTTGCGAGGCGTTCGTCCGCCACCGCCTGGGAGCGATCCCTCCCGTCTCCTGCTTCCACGTGCACGAAGGCGCGTGCAGCTGGGATATCCGGTTCGAAGGCGACGAGCGCTCCGACGTCGTGCGCGTCACCATCGCGAACGAGGCTCGTCCGCTGCCGCTGCTGGATGCAGGCGGCGCTTTGCTCGGCATCGTGAACGGCAACGGCAACCTCGAAGTGCGGGTGACGGCGGAGCAGCCGACGCAGCCGTCGTGGGCGCGCTCGTCCGATGCGGGCGGCGACCCGGCGGGATGGATCGGGGCGTGGGCGTCATGATGTTCGATGCGTTCCACGACGAAGAGGGCATGACGACGGTGGGCGTGGTGCTGTCGCTGCTGGTGACGCTTGCGCTCGTGTTCTCGGCGGGGCAGGCGTACCGGGTGGGCTCGGCCTCGTCGGAGGTGCAGAACGTGGCCGATGCGGCGGCTCTGGCCGCGCAGAACGAGGTGGGCGAGTTCATGATCGTCGTGCGGGTGTGCGATGCGGCGGTGCTGTCGCTTTCGCTGACGAGCCTCGTGGCGACGGGGCTGGGCGTGGCCGCGCTGTGCACGCCGGCCACCGCCTCCGCATCCGAGACCCTGCTGAAAGCGGGGCGCGACGTGGCCTATGCGCGCGACCGGTTCGCCGAGAAGGCGGCCGACGGGCTCGACCGCCTGCAACGGCTGCTGCCGTTCCTCGCCGCGGCGAACGCGGCGTCGGTGGCGTCGGCGAACAACGGGGCTTCGTCGAGCTACGTGGCGCTCGCGCTTCTCGTGCCCGCCTCGGGGAAGAAGATCGCGGTGGACGGCGCGGCCGAGCTCGAAGACGTGGCAGAGGCGGTGGGCGACGAGGCCGACGAGGTGCGGCAGGCGGCCGATGAGGCCGAGCGCGCCGCCGAGCGGGCCAACGAAGCGAAGCGCCGTGCATTCGAGCACGACTGCGGCCTCGATCCGTCCTATTGCATGTACGAGCGCGCCTCTGCATTGGCAGGCATGAGCGGATCGGAGAACCCGCTGTTCAGAAGCGTGGACGCCTGGTCGTTCTCCGTGGCGCTCAAGCGCGCGCAAGCCTACTATCCGCGGCGGCTCGCCGTGGAGGCTCCG
>NZ_DBFEGU010000047.1:0-1906 GCF_048329335.1 Eggerthella sp.
GGCACGACCGGGACGCAACCGGAACGCACACGAAGCACGAGCCCCATCCGCGCCGCTCGCGCCCGAAACGAAACGGAGCGCCCCGAAGGGCGCTCCGCGCGAATGCCTCGTATGCGCCTGAACGCTAGAAGCTGATGAGCCCGAACGTCTGCGCGACGAACGCAACGAGGATGACCACCACGAGCACCGGCGCCACGTACTTGATGATGACGGTCCAGGCTTTCTCCACCTTGAACTCGCTGGAAATCTTCACCTCGTCGACGATGGCCTTCGGCTTGATGATCCAACCGACGAAGATGCAGGTGAGCAGCGCGACGATAGGCATGATCACCGAGTTGGAGATGAAGTCGAAGAAGTCCAGCAGCGTGGTGCCCTCGCCCATCGGCTCGATGAACGACAAGCCGTTGTAGCCCAGGTTCACGAAGATGCCGGCCACCGTGACCACGCCGATGACGGCGCACAGCGCCTTTTTGCGCGACCAGCCCGCACCGTCCTGCACGATGGAGGTGCAGGTTTCGGTCAGCGAAATGGCGCTGGTCAAAGCTGCGAACAGTACCAGCAGGAAGAACAGGAAGCCCACGACGGTGGCCGCGCCGCCCATATCGGCGAACACGGTGGGCAGGATGACGAACATGAGCGACGGACCGGAGTTGGCCGCCACGGCCTCGCCCGAGCCCATGGCCACGAACGCGGCCGGCACGATCATGAGGCCGGCGAGGAACGACACGCCGATGTCGAAGCCACCGATGCGGGCGACGCTCTGCGTGAGGCTGGACTTCTTGTCCAGGTAGGAGCCGTACGTGATCATGATGCCCATGGCCAGCGACAGGCTGTAGAACATCTGCCCGAGCGCGCCGATGACCAGCTCCGGCGAGAACTTGCTGAAGTCGGGCGTGAGGTAGTACAGGGCACCGTCGACGGCGCCGGGCATGGTCAGCGTGTACAGCGCGATGCCTACGGCCATGATGATGAGCGCCGGCATCATGACGAGGTTCGCCTTCTCGATGCCGCCCTTCACGCCCAGCGACACCACGATGAACACGATGGCCATGAACAGGAGCATCCACAGGAAGCTCTCCGTGTTGCTGGAGATGAAGCCCGTGAAGAAGTCGCCGCCGTCGGCCAGCGCCTCCGGGCCGTTGATCAGGTAGGCCGCCGCGTACTTCGTCACCCAGCCGCCGATGATGCAGTAGTACGGCGTGATGATGAAGGGCACGGTGGACGCCAGGATGCCGATGAAGGCGTACTTCTTGCCGAACTGCTTGAACGCGCCGATGGCGGACTGGCCCGTCTTGCGGCCGAGCGCCGTCTCCAACAACAGCAGCGATACGCCGAACGTGAACACCAGCACCAGGTAGGTGAGCAGGAACGTGCCGCCGCCGTACTTGGCCGCCAGATAGGGGAAGCGCCACATGTTCCCCAAGCCCACGGCGGATGCCGCCGCAGCCAGAATGAACGCCCACTTGCCCGACCAGGCCGAGCGCGCGTGCGCATGCGTTGAAGCCATCGAAAACCTCCGTTAACGTTCAGTTGGTATTCCCCGGAAAATCCGCTCGCGGAACGCGCCCGCAAGGGATCGGATACGGGCGCCCATCCACGTCGTGCACCTGCGCCGCGATCCAGATGCATCATTATACCGGGAAAACCCTGGTCGCCAACAACGTTTTGTCGAAAGATCCGTTTTGCCAGCAACCGACGCCCGAAGAGGTGCTACGGAAGCGTCCTCCGACGCGCGCACCGCCGCGCGGGAACCGCTTCGCATTCGGACGCCGGTCTCGCCGCTGCCGCACCGAAAGAACGTCCCGGGTCTGCGAACGTGCGCGGCGCTGCATCTTCGCCCGTAAAACACGCCTCGCGCGCTGTGGCGTGTTTTACGGGCGAAGATGCGTTCCTACGGTGACTACTC
>NZ_DBFEGU010000048.1:0-3151 GCF_048329335.1 Eggerthella sp.
GGCATACTGCTGGCGGCAGGGCGCGGTGCTCGAAGGCACGGCGCGCCGAGTCGTGAGCTGCGAGCGTGCCGACGCCCTCGGTATCTTGACAGGGCTTCGCAATCGCGCGATCGACCTGATCGCCGATGAGGGGACCGACGACGGGGCCGCGGTGCTCGCCGCGCTCGTGTGCGGATGGCGCGGCGCCCTCGAGGTAGGTGACGCGTACGCCGCCTACCAGACCAGCGGGCTTGCGCATCTCGTGGCGGTGTCGGGGGCGCACCTGTCCATCGTCGCCGGCTGCGCAGCCGCGCTCTTGCGTGCGCTGCGCGTTCCCCGGCGCGCCGGAGCCGTCCTGCAGGCGTCGTTTCTGCTGGGCTTCCTCGTGCTGGCGGCCGCGCCCTCGTCGGCCGTGCGCGCGGCCGTCATGGCGTTCGCCGGCATGTTCGCGTTCACGGCGCGGCGGCGGCCGGCGGCGCTCAGCGCGCTGGCCGTATGCATGATCGGCTGCATCGCGCTCGATCCGCGCACGGCGCTGGCGGTCTCGTTCGCGCTGTCGGCGCTCTCGACGCTCGGCATCGTACTGTTCGCAGGGCTTTTCCAGGCGTGGATCGCGCAGTGCTTCCAGCGCGCTCCGCGCCTGGCGCGCGAGGCGCTCTCGCTTACCGCCGCTTCGAGCCTTGCGGCCGCGCCGCTCGCCGCATCGCTGTTCTCGCAGGTGCCGGTTGTGGCGCCGCTGGCCAACGTAGCGGCCGCGCCGCTGTTTCCCGTAGTCTGCGCCGGCGGGTTCGCGGCGGTGCTGGCATCCTTGGCCGTTCCTGCCGTCGCGCCGGCGTTGATCGGATTCGCGTCGATGGGCACAGGCGCCCTCACTGCCGTCGTGCGCGCGCTCGCGAGCGTCCCCTACGCGAGCCTGCCTGCGAGCGTGCCCCTCGCCGGGGCGCTTCTGGCGTCGGCGGCATGCGCGGCGGCGCTGTGGCTGGCGTGGCCGCGTCCGAGCCGTCGTCGCGCGTTCGGTCTGGTCGCGGCGGCGGCGTGCGTCATGATCGGGACGGTCGTCGTCGCCCCGCGCCTTTCGGGCGACGAGATCGTCATGCTGGACGTGGGGCAGGGCGACGCGTTCCTGGTGCGGAGCCGGGGGACGGCCGTCCTGATCGACACCGGCAACCAGGACAGGATGCTGCGCGAGGCGCTCGCACGGCATGGAGCGTACCGCCTCGACGCGGTGGTGATCACCCACGGCGACGACGACCATAAAGGATCGCTCGCCTCGCTTGCGGGCGTCGTGGACGTGCGACGCGTGCTCGTCGCCCAGGACGCGCTCTCGTGCGGCTGCGAAGCGTGCGTCTCGCTCGTCGCCGACGCGCGCAAGCTCGCGGGCGACGGGGGAGTCGTCGGGCTTCGGCAGGGAGATGCGCTTCAGGTGGGCTCCTTCGACTTGCAGACAGTGTGGCCCGAGCGGTTCTCCGACGAAGGGGGCAACGCCGACAGCCTGTGCCTTGTCGCCGATGCGGACATCGACGGCGACGGCGCATCCGAGTGGCGTGCGCTTTTCACGGGAGACGCCGAGCGCGACCAGCTGCGCGCGCTCATCGACGAAGGGCTTGTGGACTCCGTCGACCTCTACAAGGTGGGCCATCACGGATCCAAGAACGCCCTCGACGACGAGGAGGCCGCCGTCCTTTCTCCTCGCATCGCGTTGGTCAGCGCAGGGGCGCGCAACCGCTACGGCCATCCGGCGCAGGACACGCTCGATCGGCTCGAGGCCGCGGGCGCACGCGTCTTCCGCACCGACGAGCAGGGAGATGTTTCGTGCAAATTGACCGCCGACCGGATCGAGGTGGATACCCTGCGTTAGAATGAACGGCATGGCTACTCAAAAGAAACAAGAAGCTCCGCTGCTGCCCGTCTACCTTATCGTAGGCGAGGACGCGCTCAAGCGCGACACCGTGATGAAGCGCCTACGCGCGCGCCTGTCCTCGATGGGCGATCTGTCGTTCAACGCCGACGAGTTCGACGGCGAGACGGCGCAGGGCGGAGACATCGTCACGGCCTGCAACACCGTGCCGTTCGCGAGCCCCGTGCGTCTCGTAGAGGTGCGCGCGGTCGACAAGCTGAAGAAAGCCGATGCCGAACAGCTCGTGAGCTATCTCGGTTCGCCGAACGGCTCCACGGTGCTCGCGCTCGTCGCCGAGAAGCTGGCGAAGAACACGCGCCTGTACAAGGCCGTGGCCGCCTGCGGCAAGACGGCGGTTATCGATTGCGCACCGCTCAAGCGCTACGAGCTGCCCCGAACGGTGCGCTCGATGGCCGTGACCCACGGCGTCACGCTCACCGAGGGCGCAGCCGTCAAGCTCGTCGACCTCGTCGGCGAGGACACGGTGCATCTCGACAGCGAGCTCAAAAAGATCGCGCTCGCGCATCGCGGCACCGACGCGGTGAACGAGCACGAGATCGTCGACATGGTCAGCCGCACCGCCGAGGTGAAGCCTTGGGAGTTCGTCGACGCCTTTGCGGCGCGAGACGTGCGCAAGTGCCTGCTGTACCTGGGTCGTATGGATTCCGTGTCGCCCCACGCGCTGCTGGCCATGTGCACGACGCGTCTGCGCGAGCTTGTCTGCGCGCGCTCGATGGCCGATCGCGGCAATCCCCGCGGCGTGGCCGCGGCGCTCAAAGCGCCCGACTGGCGCGTGAAGAACCATGTCAACTGGGCCCGCGGCTTCACTGCCGCCGAACTGCGGCGCGCCATCATCTCTTCGCGTGACACCGAGCGCGCGATGAAGAGCGGCGCCGATCCCAGGAGCGCTTTCCTGGACTGGGTGCTGGCGGTGACGGCGAGGCGCTAGCGTTTCAGGTTGTCGTCAAAAATGCAAGCAGAACGCTCGCTCGGGATGACAGCGGGGACAATCCGCGGTTTCCGCTCAGGATAACAGCCCTCTAACGCGAAGGAGCCCCGGATTTCCGGGGCTCCTTCGCTCTTGATATGCGGACGGATCGCAGGGCGAGTGCCGTATGCGCATGGATCGTTATTCGGCGGCAGCTTCCTCGGCGCCTTCGGCAGCCTCGGCCTTGGCGGCCTCTTCGGCTTCCTTGGCCTTGCGCTTCTGAGCGGCGGCCTCTTCCTTGAGCTGCTTCTCGCGGCGCTTGGCCTTCTCTTCGGAAGCGGCCTTCA
>NZ_DBFEGU010000049.1:0-3490 GCF_048329335.1 Eggerthella sp.
ACCTGGTACGTGTCCAGCTTGGCCGCGGTCCCCGTGAGGATCTCGGTGAACTCCACGCCGAAGTGATGGGCCATGTGGTAGATGGCCGAGATGGGCACGTCGTCGCCGGTCTCCTCCCAGCGCGCGTACGTTTCCAGCGGCACCTCCAGCTCGGCCGCCATGTCCTCGCGCGAGACGTCGCACGCCTCGCGAAGGCCCTTGATGCGCAGGCCGATCTCGGCCAGTTCAGCTACCATGGTCGCTCCTTACGCGTCGATTCCCAGTTGCAGGGCCCGTTTGTTCATGTCGAGCATCGCCGTCTTCTTGGCGGGCACGCACTTCTCGATGGCCTTCCAGAGGGTCTCCTCCTCGCAGAAGCGCGTCTCGGCGAACAGCTTGCCGGCAAGGATGATGTTCGCCAGCTTCTTGAAGCCGGCCTCCTCGGCCATGGCCGTCGCGGGGATGGCGCACATGCGCACGCCCTCGATCTCGGGGATGCGCTGGACGAGCGTGGAGTCGGCCACCACGATGCCGCCTTCGGCCACGCTTGCCTCGAACTTGTCGAGGGACGGCTGGTTCATGGCAACGAGCACGTCGGGGGCGAGCACGAGCGGGCTGCCGATGGGGTCGTCGGAGAGGCACACGCTGCAGTTGGCGGTGCCGCCGCGCATCTCGGGGCCGTAGGAGGGCAGCCACGACACCTCGCGGTCTTCCAGCAAGCCGGCGTAGGCGATCAGCTTGCCGGCGAACAGCACGCCTTGGCCGCCGAAGCCGGCCAGCACCATGTTGACGGAGCGGCTCATCGCGCGCCTCCTTCCACCTGCGAGTCGGGGTGCGCGATGGGGCATGCGGCGTTGCGCGCCGAGGCCGCCTCGGCCGCGTCCGCGTAGCCCTCGGCCACCACGTCCTTGTACACGCCCAACGGATAGTACGGCAGCATGTTCTCGTTCATCCAGGCGAACGCGTCCTGCGGCGTCATGCCCCAGTTCGTCGGGCACGTGCCCACGATCTCGACGAGCGAGTAGCCGCGGCCGTCGATCTGCGTCTGGAACGCTCGTCTGATGGCCTTCTTCGCCTTGCGCACGTTCTTCGGGCAGTCGACGGTGACGCGCTCGAGGTACGCCACGCCGTCCAACGAGCTCAGAAGCTCGCACACGCGGATGGGGAAGCCGGCCGTCTCGGTGTTGCGGCCGTAGGGGGACGTCTGGGTCACCTGGTTCGGCAGGCTCGTGGGGGCCATCTGGCCGCCCGTCATGCCGTAGATGGCGTTGTTCACGAAGATGACGGTGATGTTCTCGCCGCGCGTGGCCGCGTGGACCGTCTCGGCCATGCCGATGGACGCCAGGTCGCCGTCGCCCTGGTAGGCGAACACCACGCCGTCGGGCAGCGCGCGCTTCACCGCGGTGGCCACCGCCGGGGCGCGGCCGTGCGCGGCCTCGATCATGTCGCAGCCGTAGAAGTCGTAGGACGTGACGGTGCAGCCGACGGGGGCGATGCCCACGGTGGAGCCTTCCACGTCCAGCTCGTCGAGGCACTCGGCCACGAGGCGGTTGACGATGCCGTGGGCGCACCCAGGGCAGTAGTTGGTGACGACGGGCAGGAGCGCATGGGGTCGTTCGAACACGACTTTCATTTCCTTGTCGGCCATGGCCTACTCCCCTCCTTTCGCGGATGCGGCGATTGCTTCGTTCATAGCCTCGAGCTTGGCCAGCACCTCCACCGGCGTCGGGATGACGCCGCCGGTGCGGCCGTAGAAATCCACCGGACGGCGGCCGGCCACGGTCAGGCGCACGTCGTCCACCATCTGGCCCATGTTCATCTCCACCGACAGGTAGGCCTTCGCCTGAGGGATGGTGGCCTCGATGGCGTCCACGGGGAACGGCCACAGGGTGATGGGGCGGATGAGGCCGGCTTTGACGCCCTTCTCGCGAGCCGCGACCACCGCGCTGCGCGCCACGCGGGCGCTCGCGCCGAACGCGACCACCACGATGTCGGCGTCGTCGGTCATGAACGACTCGGCGCGCTGCTCGTCGCGCTCGATGGCGGCGTAGCGCTCGTAGCGCTCCACGTTGAGGTCCTCCAGGGCCTCGGCGGTGAGGTACAGCGAGTTCACCACGTTGTGGGGACGCCGGTGCTTGTGACCGTTGGTGGCCCAGGGCTTCTCGGGCAGCGAGTCGATGGGCTCGGGCATGACCACGGGCTCCATCATCTGGCCCAGCATGCCGTCGGCCAGGATCATGACGGGCGTGCGGTACTTGTCGGCCACGTCGAAGGCCGAGTACACGTAGTCGGCCATCTCCTGGACAGTGGACGGCGCGTACACCACCACGCGGAAGTCGCCGTGGCCGAGCGCGCGCGTGGCCTGCCAGTAGTCGGCCTGCGACGGCTGGATGCCGCCGAGGCCCGGGCCGCCGCGCTGCACGTTGATGATGACGCCGGGCAGATCGGCGCCGGCCATGTAGGAGATGCCCTCGCCCTTGAGCGAGATGCCCGGCGACGAGGACGACGTCATGACGCGCGCGCCGGCCGCAGCCGCCCCGTACACCATGTTGATGGCCGCGATCTCGCTTTCGGCCTGCAAGAACGTGCCGCCGACCTTCTCCATGCGCTTGGACATGTAGGCCGCGAGCTCGGTCTGCGGCGTGATGGGGTAGCCGAAGAAGAAGCGGCAGCCGGCGCGCAGGGCGCTCTCCGCCAAAGCCTCGTTACCCTTCATGAGCACTTTCTCTGCCATGGGTCTACCTCTCTACCGTGATCGCTACGTCAGGGCACATGACCGCGCAGGACATGCAGCCCGTGCACGCGTCCAGGTCGGTGCAGTACGCGGGGTGGTAGCCCTTCGCGGTGATCTTGTCGTGGTCGAGCGCCATGATCTGCTCGGGACATGCGTCGACGCACAGGCCGCACCCCTTGCAGAAGGAGTCGTCTACGCTGATTCTCGCCATGATTCGCCTTCCTCGTCTCGTCCGAATGCATAAACGGCCGGACTGGAACCGTCCGGCGCGCAGCTCTCTTGTCTATTCCCAGGGAGTTCTTACATATACTTGCACAGGATAGTACGTTTGCCGATCCTCATTCGGCGCGCGGTGGGTAGTTTCCCGGTCGGCGACCTGGCGCGCCGCCGCGGCGGGCACCGTGGTGCATGCCAGGGGCAGCCCGGCCGCCTGCGCGACCGCTTGCGCGAACGGCACGCCCTGCTCCACGACCTGGGCGTCGGTGTCGCGCTGCAGGTGCGTGTTGTTCACGACGCACGTGGCGCGCAGGTGCGACTTCGCCTCGATCTCGCGCAGCACCTCCACCGCCTCGGCGGGCTCCTGCGTGAGGTTGCGGCTGCGGTTCACCACGTACAGCATCTCGTAGGGAGCCTGCTCGACCGTGCGCGCGAAGCGCCCGAGCGCCGTGGCGCCCGCGTCGTCGCCGCCCGCGTCGACGAGCACGAGAGGGCGCTCGTCGCCGTCGCGCCAGGCGCGCTGCGCGGTGTCGATAGCCGGTTCGATGGTGCCCGACAGGC
>NZ_DBFEGU010000050.1:0-1019 GCF_048329335.1 Eggerthella sp.
TCGGCGCATCCGAAGCGGCCGACGATGCGGGCCGCGCGGGCGCCCTGCTCCAGCAGGCGCTCGATGCCGCGCGTCTCCGACGAGATGCCGGCTTTCACGTGCTTCGGCGAGAAGTACGCCAGGTACGTGAAATGCGGCGTCAGGTTGTAGGCGCGCTGCTGGGCGGAGATGAAGTCGGCGTAGTAGAACGAGGGGTTGAAGCCCGTGGCCTCCTGGCATGCCGGACACATCGTGTCCTTCGCATCGGGAAGCAGCTCCACGTTGAGCGGGCACACCTCCTTCGTGTAGGACGCCAGATCGAAGCGTCCCACGCAGCGGCGCGTGGGAAGGCGGCGCAACGAGAACGTCTTGCCCAACACGGGAAAACGGTGCTGCTCGCCTTGCTCTACGTCGTTGATCAAGAGGTAGGGGCCGGACTCGGCGAAACCGTGGCCTGCCAGGACGGTCGTGTGACCGTTCGCGAAGTTCGTCATATCGTTATCCTTGTGCAACTCGTACTGAATGGATCACTGTTTTCGTTGGAAATGATAGCGCACAAGGAACATTCGCGATACGCTCTTGCGGCGAAAGGCGAAAAATCGCACAGGAGTCGTTCGCCTTCCGAAAAAGCAAGGGTCGTCCCGCTCGGTTGCGAGCGGGACGACCCTTCTTCCGCAGAGAGTCGCGAACCGAGCGGCGCGGACGACCTACGCCATGCCCGCCGCCATGAGCGCTTGCGTAGCCTGGTACATGGTCACCGAGAAGTACACCATGAACGCCACCGCCACCGAAGCGAGGACCTTCGCCACGATATGCCAGCTGCTCCTCCAGCACAGCACGATACCCACCGGCCAGAACACGATGAGGAAGAACACGATCCAAAACGTCTGCTTGCACCAAGCCTTCTGGTTCGGCTCTTCGATCAGGTCGTTCGCGTTCTTGCGCAGGTCGCGCTTCTGCCAGTCGCCCGCGCGACGGTCGTCGTCAGCCATGCCGCTTCCTTTCCCAAGGCGCGCCGCCCGCCCGCGCGCGTTTCCCTC
>NZ_DBFEGU010000051.1:0-5547 GCF_048329335.1 Eggerthella sp.
CTCAAGGACGAAGGCGGCCGGCAGCCCGGGCATCCGGGACGCACGGGAGACGAAGAAGCGCCCGCGGAGTGATTCCGCGGGCGCTTCCGTTCGTTCGGGCAGGAAAGGGGAGGGCGGTTATGCCAGCACCTCTTCGCGCTCGACGACTTCTTCCAGCTTCTCGCGCGCCGGAGCGCGGGAGGAGTCGTGCTCGGAGCCCTGCACGCGGCCGAGCTTCGTGTTGTCCTCCTTGCGGTTGCGCAGCGCGCGCACCGGGCTGGGCTGGTCCTCGATGCGGTAGTCCTCGCCGTCCTTCTTCTGCGCCTCGCGGATGACGCGGTGGCTGGGCACGTTCTGAATGCGGCCGTTCACCTGGTCGTTCCAGCCGAAGAAGCGGTAGTCGCCGGGCAGCTCGTCCAGTTCGACGAACCCCTCTTCCTTCGCGGTGAGGGTCGCCTGCTCGTCCAGCACCTCGCGCACGTAGTCCTTCGTGGGGTGGAAGTCCAGAAGCTCGGGGAACTCGCCGTCGGGGATGAGCGACTGCCATTCCATGTTCTCGTGCTTGTACAGCAGGTCGGCGGCCTTGTGCAGGTGCCCGACTTCCTGCTCGAAGTGCTGCTCCCAGATCTTCTTCACGTACGGGTCGACCTCGGTCTCGTAGAACGAATAGTACAGGTACGTCTCCATGTACTCGCGCAGAAGCAGGTTCTGCAGCCAGGTGGCCGAAGGGTCGAGCAGCGCGCCGTAGTGCGTGACGTGCTCTTCCTCGACCATGCCGATTTCCAGGTAGAGGTCGCGCGCGACGCCTTCGGGCTGCGTGTTGCCCAGGTTCATGTAGAAGTTCATGGTCTGCTGCTCGCCGGCCGTCAGGATGAGCGCGCCGAGGATCGTGCGGATGTCGGCGGTCTTGGCGTTGCGCGGGGCGCGGACCGAGTCGAACGGATGGCGATGGTGCGCGACGGTGGGACGGCCCGGCGTGATCTCGATGGTGTCGAGCACGAGCTCGTGAGCGGGCAGGTCCTCGTCGACCTTGAGCAGGTTCGCGTAGCGGTACAGGTGGTCGAAGTCCTCGAGCAGGGCGAAGTCCATGCAGGATTTCGCGTACGCGTCGGGCTCGTGCATGGCGAGCCAGGCCGTGAGGTCGACGGCCAGCTGCTCGTAGCCGATGGTGGTCTCAAGCGGTGTCTCGTCGGAGGGCGACAGCCAGTTCACGTGCTTCTGCTGACCGGCCTCGATGCGGCGCATGAGGGCGAGGTCGCGGCGCAGGTCGTTGTCCTCGCAGTTGCGGTTGAAGTTGTGGCCGAACATCACGGCCTCCACCTCGATACCGTTCATGAGGATGATGCGCGCCTTGGTGTACGGATCGGTTTCCAGCTTCTTGTAAGGGCGGGGCGAAAGATCCTTCCAGTCCAGCATCATGTCCTCAAGGGATTTCGTCGGTTTCTGGTCAAACGGGTTCATAGAGCCTCCTGTTCGTTTGCTGACGGTTGCCCTTGCCATGCTAGAGGCGGCGCTCGCGCGCGTTGCCGCCCGCCGCGGAGGCGTTTCGGGGTCGTGGGAGGGATGTAACGGCCTCGGAAGCCGGGGCGGCAGTGCTATACTGGGCGACGGCAAACAACGGCGTACAAGGCAAGGTGCGAACGCGTATGATCATCAGGAAGTCCCCGGCCGAGATCGAGGCCATGAAGGAAGCGGGCCGCGTGTCGGCCAAGGTGCTGCGCGAAGTAGGCGCGCAGGTGCGGCCTGGCGTGTCCACGCTCGAGCTGGACGAGCTGGCCGAGGCGCTCATCCGGGCGGAAGGCGGCGTGCCCGCGTTCAAGGGCTACGGCGGGTTCCCCGGCTCCATCTGCGCATCGGTGAACGAGCAGATCGTGCACGGCATCCCTTCGCGCAGCGTGGTGCTCAAGGAGGGCGACATCATCTCCATCGACACGGGCGCCATCGTGGACGGCTGGGTGGGCGACAACGCGTGGACGTACGCGGTGGGGAAGATCTCGCCGGAGAAGAAGCGCCTGCTGGACGTGACCGAGCGGTGCATGTGGGCCGGGCTCGACGCCGCGCGACCGGGCAACCGGCTGGGCGACATCGGCCACGCCGTGCAGAGCGTGGCCGAGGAAGCGGGCTACGGCGTGGTGCGCGAGTACGTGGGGCACGGCATCGGGCGCGACATGCACGAGGATCCCAACGTGCCGAATTTCGGCCGCAAGCACACCGGCGTGAAGCTGGAGGCGGGCATGGTGCTGGCCATCGAGCCGATGATCAACCTGGGCACGTACAAGACGCGCCAGATGCCCGACGGGTGGCTCGTGTGCACGCGCGACGGCCTGCCGTCGGCGCACTTCGAGAAGACGGTGGCCATCACCGAGGACGGCCCCGTGATCCTGACCACCGAAGAGGGGCATAGGCGACCGGTGTAGGGCGCTAGCCTGCGAGGGCGCCGCGTCCGAACGAGAGCACCACCCCGATGGCGATGATGGTTTCGATCGAGCCGATCACCAGGAAGAGGATGCGTGCGCTGCGAGGGCTGTCGACGCCGTGGATGGTTCCCTTGGCGAAGAGTGCAGGCGCTTTCCAAGAGACGAGCATGAGAGCAAGGTTGGGAAGACCCAGGATGGCCGCTATGTGCAGCGTCTCGTACTTGGAGCCGTACCGGTCGATCACGCCGTGTACGCCGGCATGCAGCGCGATGGTGTCAGGCAGCGATCCGAGCGCTGCCGCCGCAGCGGCGAGCGGCGCGATGCAAAGCGCGATCCAAACCGCCCACTCCCAGGCTTTCATCTTCATCGGCGCGCCGCCTTTCCGCGTGATTCGTTACTTCAGCTGCTTGCCGTCGGTGTCCCAGTAGAAGCGCTTGAACTTGGGGATCTGGTTCACGTGCATCACCTTCGCCCAGACGTTGTGCATGAACGAGTCGGGCGCGTAGTGCAACGGGTAGGGCTCGGGGGTGCGGCGCAGCGTCTCGAGGGCCTGCTGCAGGCGCGCGCGGTTCTCCATGCTGCGATCCAGCACGTAGCGCGGCACGCAGCTGTAGACGAACGGATCGTACGCCTCCCGGTAGTCGATGGTCTCGCCCAGCAGGAACTCGCGCACGATGAGCTCGACGAAGTTCTGGCCGCCCAGGCTCATGTAGTACGTGTTGCGGCCGCAGCGCGTGTTCACCTCGAAGAAGCGGAACGAGCCGTCGCGCTCGTCCAGCTTGATGTCGAAGTTCGCGAAGCCGCGGTAGCCCGTGCGCTTGAGGAAGCGCTTGGCGCACGCGATGATCTCGGGCTCTCGCTCGCCCATGATGCACAGCGGGTTGCCGAGTGCTGTGGGGTCGTGGTCCTGCAGGCATACGACGCCGCCCGACACCACGCGCACCTCGCCCGAGGCGTCCGAGAATGTGGTGAGCGTGCGGATGGCGTCGTCGCCGCCGGGGATGAAGTCCTGCAGCACCAGCTCGTTGTCGTAATCGGAGGTGCGGATGTCGCGCCACACCTGAGCCAGCTCCTCGGCGCTTTCGATCTCGTAGATCTTGCGCTTGCGGGGGATGTCGGCGTCTTGGAACTGCGCCGAGTTCGACGGCTTCGCGATCAGCGGGTAGGGGAAGTCCTGCACCGGCAGCTCGGCTGGGCCGCTCTCGCCGCAGTCGAAGTACCAGGTGCGGGGGTAGGGGATGTCCAGTTCGTCGCACAGCTCGTAGAAGCGGCGCTTCTGCGTGATGTCGTCGAGCAGGTCGAAGTCGATGTAGGGAACCGTGTAGCCGGCCGCTTCCAAGCGCGGCTTTCCCGACGACAGCATGCGCGCGTGGCAGTCGTCGCAGCCCAGCACCAGCAGCACGCGGTCGGGGTCCTCGGCGCGCACTTGGGCGGCCACGCGCTCGAGCGCGTCGTAGAGGCCTTCCGGCTCGTGGATGAGCGGCTCCAGGCGGTAGTCGGTGAAGCGGCTCGACGACAGCATCTTGATGTCCTGCGTGGCCAGCACGATGGTGCGCTCGACGCCGTAGGCGCGGTGCAGCTCGCGGACGTAGCTGTAGGCCAGGATGTCGCCGCCTACGACGACGGGCTGCAATCGGCGCGCGACGTCGGCGGTAGATGCGATGCGGGGTGAAGCGGGCATGTCGGGTTCTCCTTATGTACGGTATACCGCAGCATTATCCCATAGCTCGCTTTCGGCGTGGCGCGGGAAGCGAATCTCCGTGAAGAGCCGAGAAACGCGGGGCGGCGATCCGTTGGCCGCGGGCTGGGGGCTGCGTCTGGATATGGGGTTTCCATCGCCGCCCTTGGGGATTGCGCGGCGGTGGCGTATCATACCGAAGGATATGAACGCACCCGCCGCGCGAGAAGCGCAGGCGCGCACGCAGGAGGAGCCGATCATATGTGCGGATTCGTGGGATTCACCGCGGTCGATTACGATACCGATACCAACAAGGCCGTTGTCAAGGACATGGCCGATCGCATCGCCCATCGCGGGCCCGACGACGAGGGCTTCTTCGTGGACGACGACATCGCCATGGGCTTCCGCCGCTTGAGCATCATCGACCTCGAGGGCTCGCGCCAGCCCATGCAGAACGCCGACGGCACGGTGACCGTCACGTTCAACGGCGAGATCTACAACTTCCAGGAGCTGCGCGCCGAGCTTGAGGCGCTGGGCTACGAGTTCGTCACGAACGGCGACACCGAGACCATCGTCCACGGCTACGAGGCGTGGGGCACCGACGTGTTCGAGAAGCTGCGCGGCATGTTCGCCATCGCCATCTGGGACGCGCCGAAGAAGCGCCTCGTGTGCGCGCGCGACCTGTTCGGCATCAAGCCGTTCTACTACCAGCACGACGGCAACCGTCTGATCTACGGCAGCGAGATCAAGGCGTTTCTGGCGCACCCGGCGTTCAAGAAGGAACTCAACCGCGAGATGCTGCCGCAGTACCTGTGCTTCGAGTACATGAACGACTCGCAGACCATGTTTAAGGACGTGCACAAGCTGTTGCCCGGCCACTTCATGGTGTTCGAGGGCGGCAAGCTGAACGTCGAGTGCTACTACCATATCACGTACAAGATCGACGAGTCGAAGGGTCTGGACGAGTGGGCCGACGAGATCAACCGCGTGTTCGACGAGTCGGTGGCGGCGCATGAGATCGCCGACGTGGAGATCGGCAGCTTCCTGTCGGGCGGCATCGACAGCTCGCTGGCCGCGTACTGCATGGGCCAGCACGCGCCCGACATCAAGACGTTCTCGGTGGGCTACGATATCGGCTGCGAGGACAAGCTGGCCGAGATCAACGCGCTGCCCGACTTCGACATCAAGCTGAACGAGCTGGACGACGCCACCGCCTTCGCCGAGTGGGCGAAGCTGCCGAACTGGCAGGTAAAGGTAGACGCGCAGGAGTTCCTTGACATCGTGCCCACCGAGCAGTACCACATGGACGAGCCGCTGGGCGCACCCAGCGCCATCCCGCTGTTCTTCGTCAGCAAGCTGGCGCGCGAACAGGTGCAGGTGGTGCAGTGGGGCGAGGGCGCCGACGAGCTGTTCGGCGGCTACTGGATCTACCACGACCAGTTCGAGTTCGACAAGTACTTCAAGGTGCCGCGC
>NZ_DBFEGU010000052.1:0-11850 GCF_048329335.1 Eggerthella sp.
GGTTCACGCCTGCCTCGCGCAGTTCGCAGGCCAGCTTTTGGGGGGCGGGGACGTCCAGGCCGATGGCGCGCAGCTCGTCGCCGTGCGCGAACACCTCGGTCGGCGAGCCGAACGCGAACTGCCGGCCCTCGTTCAGCACGAGCACGCGGTCGGACAGGCGGGCGAGGTCGTCCATGCTGTGCGACACCATGACCACGGTCAGCCCGCCCGCATGCAGCTGGGCGATGAGGTCGAGGAACTCCTCGCGCGCCACGGGGTCGAGCCCGGCCACTGGCTCGTCCAGCACGAGGATGCGCGGCTCCATGGCCAGCACGCCCGCGAACGCCACGCGGCGCTGCTGGCCGCCCGACAGCTCGAAGGGGCTCTTGTCGCCCAGCTCGACGATGTCGAGGCGCACGCTTTCCAGAGCGGCTTCCACGCGGCGATCAACTTCGTCGGCGGGAAGCCCCAGGTTGCGGGGACCGAACGCCACGTCCTCGCGCACGGTGGCGGCGAACAGCTGGTACTCGGGATACTGGAACACGAGCCCCACCTTGCCGCGGCAGGCCTGCGCCGCGCGCTTGTCGGCCAGATCCTGCCCGTCCAGCAGCACGCGCCCGCGCGTGGGATGCACGAGGCCGTTCATGTGCTGGATGAGGGTGCTCTTGCCGCTTCCCGTATGCCCGGCGATGCCGAGGAACTCGCCGTCGTCCAGCGCGAACGTGATGTCGCGCAGCGCCCAGACGGCGTCGGGGTCGGCGCCCCAGGCGGGTTTTCCGTGTTCAAGAGAAGGGGGATTTTCGATCACGCCCGCCTCGCGGCGGCGCTTCACGCGCGACTTCCGCTTCTCCTGGCGGGCGGGGTCGGCGTACGAGTAGCTTACGCCTTCGAAAGCAATCGGCACAGCTCCTCCTTCAACGTGGTCGTCTCGATGTGCATGCCCACGGGCACGCCGCGCCGCTGCAGCTCCAGCGACAGCTCGGCGGCTAACGGCAGGTCGAGGTTCAGCCGTTCCAGCAGCTCGGCCTGTACGAGCACGTCCTGAGGCGCGCCGTCGCAGGCTACGTGGCCGTCTTCCAGCACGATGACGCGGTCGGCCTGCGCGGCCTCCTCCATGAAGTGCGTGATCATGACCACGGTCATGCCGCGGTCATGCAGCTCGCGGCACACGCGCATGAGACCCTTGCGCCCGCGCGGGTCCAGCATGGCCGTGGCCTCGTCCAGGATGAGGATGGCGGGCTCCATGGCCAGCACGCCGGCGATGGCCACGCGTTGCTTCTGCCCGCCCGACAGCGCCGCGGTCTCGCGCTTGTCGAAGCCCTGCAGCCCCACGTCGGCCAGCGCGTCGGCCACGCGCTGGCGCAGCTGGTCGGTGGGCACGCCCAGGTTCTCGGGGCCGAAGGCCACGTCGTTTTCGATGAGGCTTGCCACCAGCTGGTCGTCGGGGTTCTGGAACACCATGCCGGCGTTGCTGCGGATGAAGTAGGTGGAGCGCTCGTCGCGCGTGTCGCGGTCGAGCACGGTGACGCTGCCCTCGTCCGGCACGAGCAGCGCGTTGACGTGCTTGGCCAGCGTCGACTTGCCCGATCCGTTGCCGCCCAGGACGCACACGAACTCGCCCCGCTCGATGCGTGCGTCCACGCCGTCCAGCACGAAGCGCTCGCCGTCGTACGTGAAGCCTGTTCCCTTGAACTCGATCATGCGGCTAGCGTCCCTTCACCTGCTTCTTCTTGGGCGTGATCAGATTGGAGATGCTCTTGTACACGATGAGCGTGAGCACCGCGTTGATGCCCGCCTTCGCGAGGTTGAACGGGGTGAGGATGGGCAGGATCATGGCCACCACCGCGTCCAGCGGCACGCCCAGCCACATCGGCGTGATCACGAGGTTGCCCAGGATGGCCATGACGGTGGCGGCGACGGCGCTCAGCACGAGGCCGATGACGCCGCTTTTGAACGTGCGCGAGCGGCGGTACACCAGCGCGGCGGGCAGGATGAAGCCGGTGACCACGAGGATGTTCATGATGGCGCCCGAGAAATCCGCCATGAGGATGCCGTGGATGATGGCGCCCACGTAGCCCACCGCGAGGCCGGCGGCCGGCCCGAAGGCGAAGCCGCACACCATGGCGGGCATGGCCGAGGCGTCGTATTTGAGCCATGTGACGCCTGGTAGCAGCGGGAATTCCACGAACGACAGCAGCACGCCGATCGCGCACATGAGCGCCATGGTGACGAGCTGGCGGGTGTCCCACTTGTTGGTGTTGGTGAATTCGTACGTGTCCTGGGCGTTCGTGCCCGGTGCGTTGCCGGTCATGGCAACCCCTTTCTCTTTGCAGGCCATGACGTTCGGGTCAGGTTTTCCGGCCTAAAGAGAAAACGAGCCCGTATGAATTCCTTCCATACAGGCTTCTTGGGGTCCGCGCCGATGCGCGCGAGGCGCGGGCGACGCGGATCTCTGCCTCTTCCATCCGGACTATACCGTTGGTTCCGGGATCCAACCGGAATCAGCCTGCAAACGCGATCCCTATCGGGGGCGCTTGCAGGGTCGCGGACTCCCGGCTCGCTCGGCGTTTCGCCGACGGCCGGATTACCGCCAGTGAGGAATCGCACCTCGCCCTGAAACAGAATCCATGCGCTGCATTGTAGCCGCCTTGTTGCCGTATGGCAACCGTGCAGCGCAAAGCAGGGGGACAATGCGCAGGTTTTGTGGGTTGGGCGGCCGAAAGTGCCGAGGCGGAGCTTCGCGCCCGCGCGCCTCGTGCGAACTCCTCGCATGCCGTATAATCGTTGCGACGAAGAGGGAAGCGCCGGAAAGGGGAGACGTCATGGCAAGCAAAGTGGTCAACGAGCCGCGCATCAAGAATCCGCTCATCAAAGCCATTCGCGAGCTGTTGGAGCATCGAGCGCTGTGGCTGTACCTGCTCACCGACGAGGCGGCGAAGGCGGGCGCCGACCCGGCCGCGTTCGCTCCGGCGGCGGTGAAACGCTGCGG
Source organism: Eggerthella sp. (assembly GCF_048329335.1). Taxonomy (NCBI): domain Bacteria; kingdom Bacillati; phylum Actinomycetota; class Coriobacteriia; order Eggerthellales; family Eggerthellaceae; genus Eggerthella; species Eggerthella sp. Next base: position 2,969 of record NZ_DBFEGU010000052.1, read on the forward strand.
GCTGTTCCAGGGCGCCGAGCTGGTGGCGAAAGGCGGCGGCACGAACAGTCTGAAAAGCCTCAAGAAAGGCCTGTTCGGCAAGCCGGCGCAGATGGTGTTCGAGATGGATGTCAAAGACGTGCAGGACGACCGCTTCGAGTTGGAGTTCCACTACTGTCCGCTCGTAAAGGCGTGGCAGAAGCAGGGCTGCACCGACGAGGAGATTTCCAACCTTTGCGACTGGGCCATGTGCGGCGACCGCGGCATCGGCGAGGCCTACGGCTGCGAGCTCGACCTCCCCAAGACCATCGCCCGCGGCGACGACGTCTGCCACCTCATCTACCATCGCTGAAGCGAGCCGTCAAAAGCGTCGTTGCGCGCGAGCGGGTAACCGTTTGTGGACGGCAGGCGTTGTTTTTCCTGATCGGGCGAACTCCGGGGTAGAATAGCGGAATTATGTTCGAACTACTCAACACCATCGACGCATTCGTATGGGGCCCCGCGATGATCGCGCTTCTGCTGGGGTCGCATCTGTTCTTCACCTTCAAGACGGGGTTCATCCAGCGCAAGCTGCCGATGGCCATCAAGCTGTCGCTATCGAGCGACCCGGAGGGCAAAGGCGACATCAGCCACTTCGGCGCGCTGGCCACGGCGCTGGCGGCCACCATCGGCACCGGCTCCATCGTGGGCGTGGCCACGGCCATTCTCGCGGGCGGGCCGGGCGCGGTGTTCTGGATGTGGATCACCGGCGTGTTCGGCATCGCGACGAAGTACGCCGAGGTGTACGCGGCCGTGAAGTACCGCGTGCGCGACCACAACGGCGCCATGCTGGGCGGTGCCATGTATATTTGGGAGCGCGCGTTCAGGCGCAACGCCGAGGGCAAGCGCGATCCCAGCCCCGGCGGGCATACCCCCTGGTGGGCGAAGCTCGGCGCTGTGGCGTTCGCCGCGTTCGCGGCCATCGCGGCCATTGGAACTGGTTCGGCCGTGCAGGCGTCGGCCATGTCCGGCATCATCACCTCGAACGTGGACGTGCCCGCGTGGATCGTCGGCGTGATCATCGTGGTGCTGGTGTCGGTGGTCATCTTCGGCGGCGTGCAGTCCATCTCGAAGGTGTGCGAGCGCCTCGTCCCCATCATGGCCGTGGCCTATGCGGGCGGCTGCCTCGTCATCCTCGCGTTCAATTGGGCGCTGGTCGGCGACGCGCTGGGCCTTATCCTGGAATGCGCGTTCACTTCGAAGGCCGCGTTCGGTGGCGCCGTGGGCTCCGGCATCATGATGGCGCTGCAGTTCGGCTGCGCGCGCGGCCTGTTCTCCAACGAGTCGGGCCTGGGCTCGGCGCCCATCGTGGCGTCCGCGGCTTCCACGCGCAACCCGGCGCAGCAGGCGCTTGTGGCGATGACCGGCACCTTCTGGTCCACCGTGGTCATCTGCGCGCTCACGGGCATCGTGCTGGTGTCCACGATGCTGGCGAACCCCGATATCGCCTCCGACATCCTGGCGAATCCCACCGTCTACTCCGGCGCGATGCTGGCCAGCGAGGCGTTCTCGAAGATCCCCTACATCGGCACGCCCATCCTGGTGCTGGGCATGGTGGCGTTCAGCTATACCACCATCCTGGGTTGGTCGTACTATGGAAACCGGTGCATCACGTATCTGTTCGGCCGTTACGCCATCCGCCCCTACCAGGTGGTTTACGTGGCCGTGGCTTTCCTCGGCGCCATCGGCGTGGGCGACATAGTGTGGACGATCTCGGACATCGGCAATGCGCTGATGGCCATTCCCAACATCGTGGTCGTGCTGCTGCTCAGCGGCATGATCGCGCGCGAGACGCGCCACTATGTCTACGACGGCAACCTTGACGAGCCCGATGACGCGCCCATCCCGCAGCTGGAAGGGAAGTAGCTCAGCCGAGGCTCGGTGGCGCATCCCCCCTCCTTTTTTTGGGCGCGAATCGGCATCTATGGCAATGTGCGCCGATACGTTTCGCGATACGTCGCCTGAAGAAATCTCGCCATCTGGGGTTTTGAACCCTATCGTTGCCTGATGCCGTGCGAAGCGGATGCAGAAATTGCCATGAGTGCCGATTCGCGCCCAGGTTGGCAGCGCGGCCCTCCTGCATGGATGTGCGAGAGCCGTCCTTTCGCGCCCGGCTTCGAGCGCGCTCGAAGCCGGGCGTTCGAAGTGTTACGACGTTGAGGGTCGCGTTCGCTTCGCACGCAGGTGCGTTGCCGTGCGCAGCACAACGTAGACCAGCATGACCGCCGTGTACGCGGCGATGCTGAACGCGGCTTTCTGCCCGCTCGAGGAAACGGTAGGCGCCAGCACCAGCACGAGGTGCACGTACGTCAGCCCGAAGAACGCGTAGGCGGTTTTCTGCAAGCGCTTCCACGCATCCGAGTTCATACGGGTTTTCACCGTGTTGAACGACGTGACGGTGAGCGCCGCCAACAACACGATGAGCAGGCTGGACACGATGAACGACGCGATCATGCCCGCCGACATCCCCGCGAACCCCGACAGGATGTCGGCCAGGTACGTGCCCAGGTAGTTCGCCACATGCCCGATGGTGAAAATGGCGGCGATGATGGACAGTTCGCCTCGGATGGGCATGAGCATTTGGCGCGCCTTCGATCCCTCGGGCAGCGCTCCGACGTACATGACGAGCGCGAACAGGGAGAACCCGAGCAGGCAGCGCGTGAGGTACGGGTACACCGCGGCGGCGAACTCTCTCGACACGCCGAACAGCACTCCCGACAGGAACAGCACGTCGGCGGCTGCGGCTACGATGTAGAACGACACGGCGTAGCGCTTGATCTGCTTGCGCAGCGCGAAAGCGAACAGCACGCTGATGACGATCGCCAGCAACACCTCCATGAGAACCTCCTTTCCAGCCTTGCGGCCGCTATCGAACGACCCAGCCGGCAGGGACGTCGGCGTCGCTGTGGCACTGCGCGCACTGCATGACCGATGCGGTGTGCGACTTGTGGCACGTGCCGCACGCCAGTTCCTCGTGGTAGTTGCTATGCGGGTTGTACTCCCGTTGCGCGGTGATCTGCGCGAGGCTGCCCTGTCCGATAGCGTGGCATGAACCGTTCATGCAGAATTCGTCGTCGAACTGCCGCTGTTCGAGCGGCAGTTCGTAGCCTCCTGCCACCCATGCAGCGCCTTCGGCCAGCTGTTCGCCGAGCGTGGGCACATGGCAGTCGAGGCAGCTGACGTCTGCAACGCGATGCGAGGTCGCCAGCAGCGTCGCATCGTCGGCGTAGTAGGCTTCCACGTACGAGTCCATCGGCGTGTGGCAGACGGCGTTGCAGAAGCTGGGCTGCTCGTGCCATATCCAGAATCCCGTGCCGGCCGCAACGATGACCACCGCCGCGACGCCGAGCGCAACGAGCCCCTTGCGGCTCTTTTTCCGTTCTTCCATGGTTCCTCCTTGGAGCCCCGCCCGCACGGAACGCGGTACAGGCGGGGCCGTTTCCGTTGGCTGGCTATTGGCTGACGAGGCGTCCCTTGCCGGTGGCCTCGACTTCGCACAACCCGCACCTGAACGGCGGAAAGCCGGTGATGGGATCGAAGTCCCGCGTGGTCAGGAGGTTCACGTTCGCCTGGTGCCATCCGTGAAAGATGTCCACCATCCCGGCGTGCACGAGGTTCGTCACCTCGGCCTTCATCTCTATCTCGTTCTGATGGTTGAACACGCGTACCATGTCGCCGTCGCTGATGGAGCGATCGCGCGCGTCTTGAGGGTGCAGGCGTACGACGGGTTCAGGCATGAATTGGTTGAGCCAAGGGATCTCGCGCAGCTTGGAATGCGTGTAATAGGGCAGGCGCGAGCCTGCGTTCAGAACGAGCGGGTAGCGCTTGTCCTCCTCGGTGGGCGCGTAGGGGGTGTGCACCGGCTCCTCGTACACGGGAAGCCCCTCGTAGCCGAAACCCTTGAGGATCTCTGAGTCGAACTCCAGCTTGCCGGACGGCGTGTTGAAGCCGGGCTGCCCGTCCTTGCGCAGCTTGCCGCTGGCGTGCTTGCCTTCTTCGTTCTTGTTGCCGGGAATCTCCAGGCCCTCGGGGTTGGCGCGTAGGTCATCCACCGTGACGTCGAGGCCCGCCGTCTGCAGGATGTTGTCGAGGGCCGCTTCCACGTCGCCGCCGAAGCACTGCTCCTCGTAACCCAGCTTGCATCCCAGATCGAGCATGATCTTCCAGTCTTCGCGCGCCTGCCCGGCAGGCTCGACGCACGGTTCGCGGAAGAACAGCTTGCGGCCGTAGGCGGCGAAGGGGGCCATGCGCTCGTGGCACATGGCGGCGGGCAGCAGGATGTCCACGTAGTCGTGGGTCCAGGGGCGCTCGTAGTAGTCCACGGCGGCCACGAACTCCAGCTTGCCGAGGGCTTCCTGGTAGCGGTCCGATTCGGGCCAGATCATCACGTTGCTGGCCACGAGGATGGCGGCCTTGATCTTCCCCTCGTCTATGTACTCGGGCAGGCGAGCCGTCTGGAAGTGCTTGGTGAACGATACCCAGGCGGGGAAGTCGTCCTTATCGACTCGCTTGTCGGCGAATCCCTGTTCGGCGTAGATGTCTTCGGCGCGGAACTTCGCGGTTGACGCGCTCACGTCGAGCGGCAAGCCGCCCGAGGCGAACATGACCCCGCCCTTCTTCTCGATCATGCCCATGAGGGCGGGGATCATGAACACGGCGCGCAGCGCGTGCCCCACGTTCGAGGAATGGGCGAGCCCTGCCGAGCTAGTGACCAGCGTGCTGGGCGCGTTTTCGGCCAGCAGGTGCACGGCCTCTTCCAGCTTGGTCGCGGGCACCCAGGTGATCTCCTCGACTTTCTCGGGCGGATACTGGGCTGCCAAGTCGGCGAGGCCTTCGTAGCCGTGCGTCCATTCCTCGACGAACTGCTTGTCCACGAGCCCGTCGCGGATGAGGATGTTGATGAACCCGAGGGCGAGCGCGCCGTCGGATCCGGGCCGCAGCTGCAGATGGATGTCGGCGAGGCCCATGACCGTGGGCGTGATGCGCGGGTCGACGATGACGAACTTGCAGCCGCGCTCTTTCTGATCCATGAACTTCGCGTGGCGGTTCGGCTGCGACCAGGCCGCGTTGAGGCTCCAAATCATGCAGCTGCCGGTGTCGTCGGTGGGGTCGGATCCCGACGAATTCTGACCGCGTCCGTACACGAGCTGGGACGTGATGTTCGTGGCAGTCGAGCACAGCGAGCTTTCAAGTCCGTATGTGGAGCTGCCGAACAGCGTTGCGACGCGCTGGATAGGCGGGCGTGGCTCCTTGGGGTCGCCGCAGTAGAACATCACGGCATCCGGGCCGTCGGCGTCCTTGACGCGGTTGAACTCGCTTACGATGGTGTCGTAAGCCTCGTCCCAGGTGATGGGCTCCCATTGGGACTGCCCGGTGCCCTTGGGATTCGTGCGGCGCAGCGGCGTCTGCAGGCGCTTGGGGTCGTAAAGCTCCTGGATGCTTGCCAGGCCCTTGGCGCAAAGGGGCGTGGTGGGATGGGGCGTTCTCGATTCGACGCGCACGATCTTGCCGTCCTGGACGTACGCGGTCATGCCGCACTTGGGAACCTGATTGCACATGTCGCAGTACGTGTAGCGTTTCTCGACAGGGGCATCGGGGTCAACTGTGCCCTCGGCGTGCGCGATGTCGAAGCTGAACGCGCTGGCCAGCGCGCCTCCGGCGGCCAGGGCGGACGCGCCCTTCACGAACGAGCGGCGGCTGATGGTGTGTTGCATCGCTGTTTCGTCAATCGTAGTCATGAGTGCGCCCTCCTTATTCGCTCTTCGCTTCGGTTTTGGCTTGCGCTTTCGCCTTGTCCTTCGACTTCTTCACTCCGACGCCCACGCCCACGCCGACCGCGGCTACCGCGACGACGCCCACCGTCGCTGCGACAGGGTCGATGCCGGGCGCCGCTTTCGAACTTTCTGCGAAAGCGCCTCCTGCGGCCGTGGGCAGCAGGTCTTCGTCCATGCCGTTCATGGGCACGTAATAGAACGATGTCTCGTCGACGCGCACGGCATCGCCTAGGGCGATGCGTTTGCTCACGTCGCTTTCAGGGTCGTCGAGATCGCCGAAGAAGCGTGCGTGCGCAGGGCAGTTGAGCACGCAGGCAACCGGAAGCCCCTCCTCTGCGCGCTCATGGCAGAAGATGCATTTCTCGACGACGCGCGAGCGCTGGACGCCGTAAGCCTCGTAGGGCGCTTGAGCGTACTCGTCGAAATAATTGCCCTTTCCTTCGTTGAGCACGCGGGCGCCGTAAGGGCACGCGGACATGCAGTAGCCGCAGGTGATGCACGCGTCGTAATCAACGATGACCACGCCGTCGTCGAGCTTCTGGCTGGCGCCGGTCGGGCAGACCGATACGCATTCAGGATTTTCGCAGTGCATGCAGGCGTGCGGAAGGTAAGCGCGTCCCGCCTCGCCTGCGGCCTCGCCCCATTCAACCGTGTCGAGCTTCACCCAGGATACGCCCGGGCTCTGGTTGTTCTGCAGCTGGCATGCCACGACGCACGCCCCGCACCCTGCGCAGCGCTTGAGGTCGATGAGCATTCCCCATTTCGTCATACGTGACTCCTCTCCTCGATGTCCCCGTGCCCTGCGCCTCGGTGCGGCGCAGGACGTTACGAATACTCTGGCAAATCGCTGGGGAAAGAGGTATCGGAAGCGGTGGATGAGCGTGCGAAACCGCATCGGTTCCGTTATATGATCTTTCGTTTTCCCAGGTGGCGACACGTTGTTCGGACGCATGCTATTGGGGTAGAATGGGAAGCGGAAGATCGTAGGGGATACGGGGGTCTTCCATGGGGAATCGCACTGCTCTGAAAGACGCGTGGTCGAAGGCGGTCACGCGGGCCAATGTGACGCTTGCCGTGGGATTCGGCTGCGCGGTGTCGATCTCGCCAACGTTGCTCACGGCGGCCACGCCGGACAACATGATGAGCGCGCTCGTGAACAAGCCTCCCCATGGTGCCTGCATGCCTTCGCTCGTGGCGGCTGCTCTGGCATGCCTCGTGATATTCCTAGGCGGACGACGCCTGTTCGCGGTGCTCGAGCGCACGGTGAAGCCGCTCGCGCTCGGCGTGGCCATGGCGCTCATGGGCGCCGTGCTGGTTCTGCCGCTCGTTACGAGGAACTCCGTGTCGGTAACGGGCGACGTGGTCATCGCGGTTGCAGGGTCGCTGTCGGTTTTGCTCTACCTGTTCTGGATGCAGTTGTTCGGCAGGCTATCGGCGCAGAGCATGTTCCTCACGCTGTTCCTGTCGCAAGTGCTGACCTGCGCCATCAACGCCATCATCTCGATCGCGAATATCTACACGGTCGTCGCGACATCCATCGCGTTGCCCCTGGTGTCGACGATCTGCCTGCGAGTTGGGCAACGCGAACACGCAGATGAACGCCCGTCGAGCGAGGTTCCCGCCTCGCAAGAGGGGCACGGAGCGTCGACGCTGATGCTCGTGAAGCTGGCGGCCATCGTGTTCGCATGGGGCGTGATCGACCATCTGTTCCGCAGCGAGTTCGATGCGTTCATGCGCACGCAGGTGACGACTTCGCCCTTCGCGGTGGCGTACCATGCTGCGGCGTTCGTCGTGGTAGTGGCGGCTGTCGCTTTCGCCTACGCGCTGCTGGCGTATCGCGAGCGCTTCCAGTTCGGGCATCTGTACCGCATGATATTCCTTCTGGGCCTTGCCAGCATCCTGTTGCTGCCCATCGTGCTGGCAGGGCAGGCGACTATCGTGGGCTACACGTGCAGCGTCATCATGTACCAGCTCGTGTTCCTGCTCGTCTGGGTCATCGCAGCGTCGGTGTTCCGCGATTCCCCGACTCATGCGCCTGGGTTCTTCGGGCTCGTGTACGGATTCTGGTCGCTGGGGTCGCTAGGCGGTGCGCTGTTCAGCTCGGTGTTCGTGCAGCACCTCACCATGGACAACGTGCATCTGATCGTGTTCGCGGCCGTGCTTGCGGTGGCGGTGGGTTACGCGGTCATGTTCACCGAGGCCGATGCGAACGCGCTCGTGCAAATCGTCCCGTACAAGCGTAAAGCGCCGTTCAAAGCGAAATGCCAAGCGGTTGCGCAGGAGTACCAGCTCTCGCCGCGGGAAACGGAGATCGCCATGCTCATCGCGCAAGGACGCGACTCGGCGCATATCGAGAAGAAGCTGTTCCTGTCGCGCAGCACCGTGCAGACGCACCGCATGCACCTCTACCAGAAGCTCGACATCCACAACCGCCAGGAGCTGCTCGACATCATCGAAGCCGCCGATGCGAGCTAGGGCGGATCTGCCCTCTCCCTCCCGACGCGCACGACTTCAGCGAGCGGCCCTGCATCTGCGGGGCCGTTTTGCCTGTTCGGCGGCATCCTCCGGTTCGGACGATGCCGCCGAATCCCAAAGATGGTTCGCTTCGACGATGGCGCGCGCCGCCCCTGTTTCCTTACGATGCCTTCCGCGCGGAGGGGTCGGCTGAGCGTTCGGCCGCCGCGCAGGACGAGGAAACGGAAGGAAGGAGACCGATGCACGCACAACGCAGGATCGCGCTGGTCACGGTGTGCGCCTTGCTGGGGACGGTCGGCATCGCCGGCTGCGCTCCCCAAGCGAACGAGGCGCTTGCAACGGACGATCGGCAAGCCGCGCAAGCGGAGGAGCGGAACTACACCGACGAACAGAAATCGATCATCGCCGGAGAGGAGGGCACCACCTACGACGGCATCTCGCTCGACGCCTACCCGGGCAAGGGCTACCTCGACGACATGCACGACATGTGGGACGCGAACGTCGATCAATGGGCGCCCGAGCTGCGCACGCTGCCGAGCGGCCAGATCGTGCAGCGCACCCCCAGCGAGCTGACCGAGCGCGCCCGTCAAGGCAAGACGCCGTACAACATCTACC
>NZ_DBFEGU010000053.1:0-15250 GCF_048329335.1 Eggerthella sp.
GCCCAGCGAGCCGAAGGCTCGTCCGACGACGGGCGCGCGCAGGGCGCCGACGGAGAAGGCGGCCCGAAGAAGGCGCCCGTTTCCTCGCCGTTCGAGAGCCTGGCGAGCCAGATCGAGAGCGAGAAGGAACGCGTGGCCCGCGAGGCTGCCGAGGCCCGCGCCCGCGCCCGCCAGGCCAAGATGGCTGCAGAGGTGGCCAAGAAGCAGGCGGTGGAAGAGGCGCTGCGCAACCGCAACGCGAAGGGCTCCAAGAGCGCTTCGAGCGCGTCGGCGCCGAAGAGGCCCGCGCCGGTGCTGGGCGCCAAGAAGCCTGCGTTCGACTCGCTGCTGTCGCAGATCGAGGCCGAGAAGCAGCGCATCGAGGCGCAGAAGCAGGCTGCTCCCGCCGCCCGCGACGCCGCGCGCAAGGGCTCCAAGCCCGAGCGTCCGGCCAAGAAGGGCAAGCGGGGCGGGCACGTCGAGCAGATCGTGCCCGAGCTCGAGCAGCAGGCAGCCCAGCCCGAGGACCGCTACGCGCAGATGGCCGTGCAGGCCGAGAAGCTGCAGCGCGACAAGGTGCTGGCAGAGGCTCGTGCCGCCGTCGCCGCCGCGTCCACGCATGAGGGCGAAGGCCGCCGTAAGAAGCGCAAGGAGAAGCGCGAGGCCGAGAACCGCGAGCGCATGGAGCTGGAGGCCATCGAGAAGGGCCTCGATCCCACGCTGGTGCTCGACGATTCCGTCGTGGAGATCCCCCAGGGAGCCACGGTGGCGAAATTCGCCGAGATCCTGGGCGTGCAGCCCAACGACATCATCAAGCGCCTGTTCATGCTGGGTCAGGTGCTCACCCTGACGCAGTCCATGAGCGACGAGCTGGTCGAGCTCATCGCCGACGACATGGGCCGCAAGGTGCGCGTCGTGTCTCCGGAGGAGGAGTATGCGGTGGTGTACCACGACAAGGACGAGGACCTCAAGCCCCGCCCGCCCGTGGTCACCGTCATGGGCCACGTCGACCACGGCAAGACGTCGCTTCTGGACGCCATCCGCGACACGGGCGTCGTGGCCAGCGAGGCCGGCGGCATCACCCAGCATATCGGCGCGTCGGTGGTGGAGATCGACGGCAAGCAGATCACGTTCATCGACACGCCGGGCCACGAGGCGTTCACGGCCATGCGCGCCCGCGGCGCCCAGGTCACCGACGTTATCGTGCTGGTGGTGGCCGCCGACGACGGCGTCATGCCGCAGACCATCGAGGCCATCAACCACGCGAAGGCGGCCGAGGTGCCCATCGTGGTGGCCGTCAACAAGATCGACAAGCCGGGCGCGAATCCCGACCGCGTGCGTCAGGAGCTGGTGGAGTACGGCGTCATTCCCGAGGAGTGGGGCGGCACCAACATGTTCGTGGAGGTGTCGGCCAAGCAGCGCCTGCACATCGACGACGTGCTGGAGACGATCATCCTCCAGGCCGACGTGCTGGAGCTCAAGGCCAACCCCGACGCCGAGGCCTCCGGCTTCGTCATCGAGGCGAACCTCGACAAGGGCCGCGGTCCCGTGGCCACCGTGCTCGTGCAGCGCGGCACGCTGCACCCGGGCGACGTCGTGGTGGCCGGCACCTCGTACGGCCGTGTCCGCGCGCTGGTGGATCCGCATGGCAAGCACGTCGATTCGGCCGGTCCCGCCGATCCGGTGGAGATCTTGGGCCTGAACAGCGTGCCCACCGCCGGCGACGAGTTCCGCGTGTTCGAGGACGAGCGCGACGCCCGCAAGCTGGCCGAGGAACGCGCGCTGCGCGCCCGCCTGGCCGAGCAGGAATCCAAGAGCCACATGAGCCTGGACGACCTGTTCAACCGCATCGAGGAGGGCAAGCAGACCGACCTGAACCTCATCGTGAAGGCCGACGTGCAGGGCTCCATCGAAGCGCTGCGCGACGCGTTCGAGAAGATGGACCAGTCCGAGGTGCGCATCAACATCGTGCACTCGGCCGTGGGCGGCATCACCGAGACCGACGTCACGCTGGCCTCCGCTTCCGACGCCATCATCATCGGCTTCAACGTGCGCCCCACGGGCAAGTCGAAGCAGCAGGCCGAGAAGGAGAAGGTGGACATCCGTCTGTACAGGATCATCTACCAGGCCATCGAGGAGATCAACGCGGCTCGCGTGGGCCTTCTGTCCCCCGACATCGTGGAGGAGGACACCGGCATCGCCGAGGTGCGCGAGACGTTCAAGGTGCCGAAGGTGGGTACGATCGCCGGCTGTTACATCGTGGAAGGCGAGATCCATCGCGACGACAAGGTGCGCATCGTCCGCGACGGCACCATCATCTTCGAGGGCGTCATGGAATCGCTGCGCCGCTTCAAGGACGATGTGAAGTCCGTGAAGCAGGGCTACGAGTGCGGCATCGGCATCGAGAAGTTCCAGGACCTCAAGATCGGCGACCACATCGAAGGTTACACCGTGAAGGAAGTCGAGCGCACCGAGTAAGAAGATGAACCTGCGCCGCGGCGTCGCGGGGTAATGCCCAGTCGCTCAGACAGTCCTGCTCGCTCGGACAGCCCGCAGGGCTGTCCGGCTCGTGCGGAACTCGCTTAGTGGGCACCACCCCGCAACGCCGCTATGGCAACCTTGTGGTTACCGTGGCGGCGTTGCGCTTTTCGGGGAAATCGCCTCGCGATATGCTGAACTTCGGGGCTGATCGGCGGCTGCCGAGGTCACTCGGTTAGCTAGAAGCCCTTTGTTCCACCTGCAAGGTTCGCCTTTATCGGTAAGGAGACGCATCATGAAACAGAGTTCATCGAACCGCAAGGTCAACGAGCAGGCGCGCGAGGTTATCGCGGGAATCCTGCTGTTCGAGATATCCGATCCCCGTCTGGAGTTGGTCACCATCACCGGATGCGAGGTCAGCTACGACCGCAGCGTGTGCAACGTGTTCTACACCACTGAGCCCGATCGCTACGAGGACGTGGCGGCGGCGTTCCAGAAGGCGTCCGGCCGTATCCGCTCGCTCATGGCGCGGAAGCTGTCGTGGCGCATCGCGCCGGAGCTGCGCTTTTTGCTGGACAAGAGCGTGGACGAGGCGGAGCGCATCGCTTCGGCTCTCGAGCGCGACGCGGCGCGCAACAAGGTGGCGGCTCCCACCGACAGCGACGTGCCGGCCGACGCCGATATCATGGCCGACCGCGAGGCACAGGCTCAGCAGGCATCCGAAGGCGAATAGGGAGGCTCCATGGCGGTCACGCCCCAGACGAACACCGACCTCGGCGCTATAGCCGAAGCGCTGAGGTCGCGCGACGACTTCATCATCTGCGGGCATGTGAGCCCTGACGGCGACTGCCTGGGCTCCCAGCTCGGTTTGGCGGCGGCGCTCAAGGGTCTCGGCAAGCGTGTGACCTGCTTGCTCGCGAAAGACGAGCCCATCGACGAGCGTCTTGGCTTCCTGCCGGGCGCGGCCGAGCTGGTTCCGGCGGCTTCGTTCGACGGCATCGCCCGCACGTTCGTCGCGGTGGACGTCCCCACTCGCGAACGCATCGGAGAGGCGGCCGCCGCGCTGCTCGAGGGCTGCGATCTGACGGTTACGGTCGACCACCATGCGGTGGACTCCACTATGACCGACCTCGTATACGTCGATCCCGACGCCGCCTCCACCACGATGCTCGTGTGGGAGCTCGCGGGCCTGTTGGGCGCGGAACGCGCCGGCGACGTGGCGCAGTGCTGCTACACGGGCCTCGTCACCGACACGGGGCGCTTCCAGTACCAGAACACCGATGCGGCTGCCATGCGCGCCGCATCCGAGATGGTGGAGGCGGGCGCCGACCCGGCGTCGGTGTCGCGCGCCATCTTCCAGAACCGGACGCTGCCGTCCGTGCGGCTCGAGGGCATAGCTGTCGAGCGCATGACGTTCGGCGCGGGTGGAGCCTATGCGTTGAGCTGGCTTTCCTGCGACGACTTCGAGGCAACGGGCGCGGTCAAGGCGGACGCCGAGCCCATCATCGACGCGCTGCGCTCGGTTGCGGGCGTGCGCGTGGCCTGCATGCTGCGCGAGCAGGGCGACGTGGTGCGCGGCAGCCTGCGCGCCAAGGACGACACCGACGTGGCGGCCGTCGCGCGCTCGTTCGGCGGGGGAGGGCATGTGGCGGCGGCTGGGTTCACGCTTTCCTGCACCCTCGACGAGGCTCGTCGCTTGGTCGACGAGGCGCTTGCCGCGACGTTCGCCTTGGATGAGGAGGGGGCGTGCCGCGCGTGAAACGGGGGCTATCGGGGCTGTCGCTGGTCGTCGGGGTGAACAAGCCTGCCGGCATGAGCTCCCATGACGTGGTGAACCGCTGTCGCTCCATCTTCGGAGAACGTCGCGTCGGGCACACGGGTACGCTCGATCCGATGGCTACCGGCGTGCTTCCCATCTGCGTGGGTCCGGCGACGCGTCTGGGCGCGTATCTGACCGGGCACGACAAGCGCTATCGCGTGTCCATCGCGTTCGGTGCGGGCACCGACACCGACGATGCGGCGGGAACGGTGGTGCGCACGGGCGAGGTGCCCGACCGCGTGCTGGATCCGGAGTTCGCTGCCGCATTCGTGGCGAGCCTCGTGGGCAGACGCAAGCAGATGCCGCCGGCGTACTCGGCCATCAAGGTGAACGGGAAGAAGTCCTACGAGGCCGCGCGCGCCGGCAACATCATCGACCTCGCGCCGCGCGACATCGAGGTGTACGACGCGCGGTTGCTAGGTGTGCACGAAGGGGACGGGGAAGAGCTTCCCTCGTGGAACGTGTCGTTCGAGGTGTCGAAGGGAACCTACATCCGCTCGCTCGCACGCGACGCGGGCGTGGCGCTGGGATGCCCGGCGCACGTGGCCGCGCTCGAGCGCACGGAGCTGGGGCTGCTCACGCTTGAAGAGTGCGTGAGCCTGGAGACCTTGGCCGACCTCAAGGACCGCGCTGCGCTCGATCCGGTGCGCCTGCTGGGCGTGCGGTTCTCCTATGCGCAGGGCGATCTGGCGAAGAAGGTGGCGAACGGGGCGCAGCTTCCGGCTGCGGAGCTTCCGCTGTTCGAGCGCAGGAGGACGACGTCCGCCATCGAGATGTGCGCCTGCACCGCGGGCGTGCGCGAAAGCTGCGAGCCGCCGCGCGACGGCGAGCTCGTGGCCGTGCTGACCGACAACAAGCTCGTCGCGCTGTACGCGTACGACGAGGGGCGCGCTCGGTTCGAGACGCGCTGCGTGTTTCAAACGGGGGTGTCTCGTGGCAGAGATATATAAGGTCGACGCATCGTTCGACCATGGGTTCTTCAAGGGCACGTCGTGCGCGTTCGGCGTGTTCGACGGCGTGCACCGGGGGCATCGCTACCTGCTGGACTGCGCCCGCTCCACCGCGGCCGAAACCGGCGGCGCCAGCGTGGCGCTGACGTTCGACATCGATCCGGACGAGGTGTTCCATCCAACGCGGCTCAAGAAGCTCATGACGAACGAGGAGCGCGTGCGCATGCTCGCGGACAGCGGCGTCGACGTCGTCGCGGTGCTGCCGTTCACCCGCGATTTCGCCGCCTCGTCTCCCGAGGAGTTCCTCGTGCAGACCTTCGACGGCACCGTTCCGTCTTTCCTGCACGTGGGCTACGACTTCAAGTTCGGCGCGCGGGCAGCGGGTACGGTGCGCGACCTCGACTCGTGGGCGGCCGTGGGCGGCACCAGCGTGCAGGCGCACGACCTGAAGAGCGACGACGGCGCGCCCATCACGGCCACGCGCATCCGCCTGCTGTTGGCCGGCGGGGACGTTGAAGAGGCGAACCGTCTGCTGGGACGCCCGTACTTCATGACCGGCGTCGTGGAGCCGGGTCGCGGGGAAGGAGCCGATATGGGCTTCCGTACCGCGAACCTCGTCGTGCCCGATCAGATGCGGCCGCTGGGCGACGGCGTGTACGCCGCCTATGCGCACGTCGACGGCGTGCGCTACAAAGCCGCCGTGAACGTGGGCGTGGCCGCCACGTTCGCCGACCGCGCCACCGCCACCTGCGAGGTGCATCTGCTGGACTTCTCGGGCGATCTCTACGGCAAGCCCGTCAAGGTGGAATTTCTCCATTGGCTGCGCCCTATGAGAAAGTTCGACGATCTGGACGAGTTGATAGCCACCGTGAAGGGCAACATAGCCTGGGTGCGCGAGAACCTGTAGCTCTTTACTTCACCGCCCAGGCCGAGTCCTTGTTGAAGAGGTTGTCGTACTGGACGGTTGCGTACGCTTGCAGCGCGTCGAGCACGCCTGCCGCCTCCTCGTTGCCGAATCCGTGCCAAATGCCGTCGGCCGTGAGGAATCCGTTCAGATTGATGGCGGGGACGGCTTCGCGCATGGCCAGCAGGAAGCGCTGATAGCTCGTCGTGGGCAGGCCTGCGGCCTCGACGAGCCTCGACCCCAGGTAGTTAAGGCTCGTGCGCTCGTGCGCGACGCCCTGAGGCTCGTGCGCGCCTTGCGCGCGGGCTGCGTCGTTCGCCCAGATGAGGTACGGCACCGTGTAGCGCTCCTGCACGGCCTCGAGCCCCAGGTCGTCTGCTGCAGCTCCGTCGTGGGTCGCCTCGAACAGCCAATCGCTGAAGCCCGGCTGGTGGTCGCCGAAAAAGCATAGCACCACGGGGCGGTCGAGAGCGTTCAACCGATCCACGAGGTAGGCGAGGTCGCGATCCGCCTGGCGTATGACGCTGGCGTACTCGTCCAGCTCCGACGACCTGCTGCCGTCGCCTAAGGGCACGCTCACCGCAAGCTCGTCGGACAGGCCTCCTACGTCGTAGCCGCCGTGGTTCTGCAGCGTCACGTCGAACACGAACTGCGGGCCTTCGTCGGCTTCCAGCAGGTCGAGCACGTAGTCGTAGGTGGCGCGGTCGGTGGTGAGCCCGCGCAGCGTGTCGGCGTCCGCGAACGCCCGCTGGTCGGCGAACTCGTCGAAGCCCAGCTGCTCGTACACGCGGTCGCGACGCCAGTTCGTACTCTCGGCGGGGTGCACGGCATGGGTGGCGTATCCGAGCGACGAGAAGTACGACACGAGGCTCTCCGTTCCGTCAAGGTCGTACAGCACGTAGGGGTACACGCCGCCGCCGAGGTGCCCCATGCTCGATCCCGTGAGGAACTCGAACTCGCTGTTGCACGTGCCCCCGCCAAGCGCCGACGCGTATGCGTCGCCCGCTTCGAGCGCCTCGGCCGCGATATCGTAGTAGTGGGCGGGACGCGCGTCGGTGCCGGCCAAGCCCGGGTAGCGCGAGAGGTCGGAGAACGTCTCGTTCATGATCGCGATGACGGTAGGGGCTTCGGCGCCGTCCGGCATGCTCGCGCTATCGTCTGAGAGCGAGCGCAGCAGGTCCGAAACGGCATCGGCATCGTATCCTTCGGGGCGTGCAGGGCTCAGATCCTGCACGCGTTTGAGGAAGCACAACGCCGATCCCTGCTCGGCGTACGACTCCTTCACGCCCCACACATCCA
Source organism: Eggerthella sp. (assembly GCF_048329335.1). Taxonomy (NCBI): domain Bacteria; kingdom Bacillati; phylum Actinomycetota; class Coriobacteriia; order Eggerthellales; family Eggerthellaceae; genus Eggerthella; species Eggerthella sp. The sequence goes on from NZ_DBFEGU010000053.1 coordinate 7,430, forward strand.
CCGTGCAGGCGTAGGCTTCCTCGATGTCGTACGTTCCTATCCACCAGCCGAAGCAGCTTGCCAGCGCTAAAGCGCACGCGCCGTTCGCCACCGCGCGACGCGGAGTGGCCGCCACTTTCGGCAGGAAGGCGATGGCCGTCGAGGCGATCGCGAACACGGAGGCGGCCTCCAGCAGGCGCGCGTCGAGCGCGAACGTGTAGCCCGCACCCACCGAGGCCGCCGTCGACAGGGCGAACACGTCGGCGGGCACGATGGGCTGGCCCTTGAACAGGATGACGAAGTGGTTCGCCGTACCGGCGAGGAGGCAGGCGGCCAAGAATGCGACGACGGCGCCGCGGGTGCGCTGCCCGGCCGCGTACACGATGGCGAACAGCGCGCCCAGAACGCACAGGTTCACCGCGGCGTAGAACGGATCCATGGCGAGCAGCTGATCGTTCCAGGGACGCTCCAGAAGGTAGAATCCTATGGGAACCGCTAGCAGCAGCACGATGGGGCGGGCAAGGCGACAGCGCTCCAAGGCCCGCTGGGAACGCCGGCCGCGCAGCAGCAGCGCGCAGCCGCAGCCCAGCAGCACGGCCGCAGCGCCCGCCACGGCGAACCAGGGCGCGTCGGAGAAGCCGCTGGCGGCGTACAGAATCAGGAACAGCGCCGCTAAGGCGCACAGAACCGCACCGACGAGGTCGCAGGGCGCGGGGGACAGGCGAGCGCGCAGGTTGGAAAGAAGCGCAGCGGCCGAGGCGAGCGCCGTTTCGAGGCGCCGACGTACGGTCATAGATACTCCTATATATGCAATCGTAACGTGTTCGTAAACAAGGGTAAGAAGTGCATGATAGCGGTTTGGGCTCGATCGCGCATTCCGATCCGCCAACGGTTGTAAAAGTTCTTGGCGCTGACCGGGCGATTCGACCCAACTGACAAAAAACCGTGATTTCGACTTCACATTATCTGCAAATATCATACAATAGTGCAGTTGCGTGCGACTTTCCCGCTTAGAATGCCCGGCGAAAAGGTCGCACTATTGTATTGGAACGGAAAAAGGAGGAGACACGTGACTACTGCAGTCGCATGGATGGCTCCCGTGTGTGCCCTGATCGGCATTTGCATGGCGGCCTACCTCGGTTCCTGGGTTCTGAAGCAGGATCCGGGTCCGGACAAGATGAACAGCATCTCCATCAAGATCCAGCAGGGCGCCAAGGCGTTCCTCATGAGCGAGTACAAGCTGCTCGTCATCTTCATGGTGGTCGTCGGCATCATCATGGCGGTCGCCCTGTCGCCCATCACGGCGCTCGCGTTCGCCACGGGCGGCGTGATGTCGGCTGCCGCGGGCTACGCCGGCATGCACGTCGCCACGCGCGCCAACACGCGCACGGCGCATGCCGCCGAGCAGTCGGTTGCCAAGGCTTTGAACGTCAGCTTCAAGTCCGGCCTGACCATGGGCCTGTGCGTTGCTTCGTTCGCGCTGCTGGGCCTGTCGCTGTGGCTGCTCTTGCTGGTGTTCGGCATCGACATCGTCGAAGTCGCGCAGATGCATGAGAACATCGGCATGGTGGAGGGCTTCGCCACCGGTGCTTCGGCTGTGGCTCTGTTCGCCCGTGTGGGCGGCGGCATCTACACGAAGGCGGCCGACGTGGGAGCCGACCTCGTGGGCAAGGTCGAAGCGGGCATTCCGGAGGACGACCCGCGCAACCCGGCCACCATCGCCGACAACGTGGGCGACAATGTGGGCGACGTCGCGGGCATGGGCGCCGACCTGTTCGAGTCCTACACCGGTGCCATCCTGGCTCCCACCATCCTTGCGGCAACGTTCGGCGCGCTGGGCGGCTACTTCGCCACGGGCGACCTGGTGTGGGCGCTGGTCACCCCCGTCATCATCGCGGGCTGCGGCATCCTCACGTCCATCATCGGCCTGTTCGCCGTGCGCGCCAAGGAAGGCGCCGCGCTGCACAAGGCTCTCAACCGCGGCACGTACGTGGCCGCCGGCATCGAGATCGTCGTGATCTTCTGCCTGTTCTTCATCTGGAACTCCCAGTCGGTCGAGGCTCAGCCGCTGTGGCTGTTCGGCTCGGTGCTGTGCGGCCTCGTCGCCGGCCTTGCCATCGGCAAGATCACCGAGTACTTCTGCTCCGACAAGTACAAGCCCGTGCATAAGATCGCCGACGCCGCCGATACCGGCGCTGCCACGGTCATCATCGAGGGCATCGGCACGGGCATGCTGTCCACCATCGCTCCCATCGTGCTGGTGGCGCTCGCTATCATCGGCGCGTACACCTTCGGCAACATGGCGTTCCCGAACGCCGCTGCCGACGGCGGCATCGCCGTGGGCCTGTTCGGCGTCGGCCTGGCCGCCACCGGCATGCTCTCCAACACCGCCATCACCATCGGCGTGGACGCGTACGGCCCCGTTGCCGACAACGCGGGCGGCATCGCCGAGATGGCGGGCCTGCCCGAAGAGGTGCGCGACCGCACCGACGCCCTCGACGCCGTGGGCAACACGACGGCCGCCATCGCGAAGGGCTTCGCCATCGCGTCCGCGGGCCTGTCGGCCATCTCGCTGTTCGTGTCCTACCAGGCCACGATGCACCATTCCATCCCCGACTTCGCGCTGACGCTCACCGACCCGCTGATCGTGGCCGGCATCTTCATCGGCGCCATGATGCCGTTCATGTTCGCGGCACTCACCATGGGCGCCGTGTCCCGTGCGGCCCATGCCATGGTCGAGGAAGTGCGCCGCCAGTTCCGCGAGATCAAGGGCATCATGGAGTACAAGGCCGAGCCCGAGTACGACAAGTGCGTGGCCATCTCCACCTCTTCCGCCCTGCGCGAGATGATGCTTCCGGGCTGCCTCGCCATCGTGGTGCCGGTTCTCATCGGCTGCTTCAACCCGGCCATGCTGGGCGGCTTCCTTGCGGGCGCCGTCGCCACCGGCATGCTCATGGCCATCTTCATGTCCAACGCCGGCGGCGCGTGGGACAACGCGAAGAAGTACATCGAGCAGGGTCATCATGGCGGCAAGGGCTCCGAGGCCCACAAGGCGGCTGTCGTGGGCGATACCGTGGGCGATCCGTTCAAGGATACCTCCGGCCCGTCCATGAACATCCTCATCAACCTCATGACCATCGTCTCTTTGACGTTCGCCCCGTTGTTCATCATGCTCCAGGGGATGTTCTAAGAGCTTCGCTTCCACGATGCGCATGATTCGGAGGCCCCGGCGATCGCCGGGGCCTCCGTGCGTTGTGTGTCGATTTGGGATGCAGCCAGATGGGCTTCCTCGGCGCGAACCGGCCGAGATTTCTGAATGCGGACGGTCTCGCTTGGACGATGCGCTTTCGAATAATCCCGGCGGAGCGGGCATTCCGATCTTCGCTCATGCCTCGAAGAAGAAGGCGTATGTTATGATGCCACCATCGGCGCGCATGAGAAAGACGACGTAATGGCGAAAACAGCAGGCAAAAACCTGAGAACAACGCGGTTCTCGTTCCGGCGCATGGCCTTGTACGGAGTCGCGCTCGCGTTGGCGCTGCTTATCGCATCCGCCGTGATGGGCGCGGTTCTGGCCGTGCGGGATATGCGCGATCAGGCCGACGTATCGCTGACGAACGCCAAGGCGCGCATCGAGTTGAGCGTCGCGGAGTCTTTCAAGCTGCTGGAATCGTTGGCCGAGCAGCCGACGCTGTACGATCGCTCCGTCCCGGTCATGGACAAAGTGACGATGCTCGACCAGGTGAACGAGCATTTCGGCTACTTCCTGCTATGCTACGTCGATGACGAGATGAACGTGTGGGACGTGACAGGATCGGCGAGCCTCGCCAGCCGCGATTTCATGCAGAAATGCTATTCCACGGGTCAGAGCTTGGTCACCGACAGCTTCGCGGCCGGCGCCGACGGCGTGACGCTCAACTACGTCGTGCTCGCGCCCCTCTTCGACGGCGGGGAGATGACGGGATCGTTGTTCGTCTCGCTGTACTTCGACGATATGGTGCGCATCCTCGCCGAGAGCGCCGTCGGCCCCGATGTGGGATCGGTGCTCATCGGAAGCCGGGGCCAGACGATGTCGGCCACGTCGGGTTTCGTGTACGACGACATGTTCCTCGACCCGCTTCGCAGCAGCATCGCGTTCGGTATGACCGCCGATGTCGTGGAGCGGGAGCTGATGGCGCTCAACCCGGTGTCCTTCTGGACCGTAGACGGATTGGATGTACGATACTACACGGCCGTTCCTATCGCCGATACCGCATGGGACGCCGTATGCGTGACGAGCTTCTGGGACGCGTACACCAAGGTCATGGCCGCGCTCGCTCCGCTGATCGCCGCCGGTTTGGCGATCGTCGCGGGCGTGTTCCTGTTGCTTCGTCGCGATTTCATGTGTCAAATGGAAAACGCCCGCATGCTTGAGAAGTCCGTCGAGGAGCTGCAGAGGAAAGTGTACGACGATGGGCGATCGGCTGAAGCCGACATCGCCGACATCCTCGAGCTCACCTCGTCGGGCCTGTCCGACGGGCTGACCGGCACCGTCACGCGCTCGGTGTTCTCCAGCAAGCTGGCGAGTGCGCTCGAGAACGCGCGGGACAGCGGATCCCTGTACGTCCTGTGCTTCATCGACCTCGACGACTTCAAGACGATCAACGACACGTACGGCCATGCGACCGGCGACGCGGCTTTGAAATCCATCGGCTACGCCCTGCGCGGCTACGAGCGGCGCTACGATGGCATGGTGGGACGTTACGGCGGCGACGAGTTCGTGATGCTCATGACCGACATCGACGACGAAGGCGAGCTGCACGCCGTGCTCGACGAGATGGTGGGCGACCTTCATGTGGACATCCAGGTGGGCGACGCGGTGGTCTCGGTGCATTGCAGCATCGGCGCGGCCGTGTGGGACCGGGTTTCCGACGCCGATGCGCTTTTGGGGCAGGCCGACAACGCTCTGTATAGCGTCAAGCAGCATGGTAAGGAAGGGTATTTCGTGTTCGGCGAAGAGGATGCGCAGTGAGACGCCGCAATGTGGCGACCGCGATCGGCTTCGCCGGGTTCGCGTTGATCGTCGTTGCGCTGGTAGGCTCTTTGGGCGCCTTCGTCTACGGAGAGATGGGCGCTATGCGCCAGCGCGACGCCCTGAATCTGCTGAACTATTTCCAGCAGGCCATGGTTACGAAACTCTACGACGAAGTGAGCCCGGTCGACGACCTCGCGGCCGCCTTCGAGGTCGATCCGGACGACGAAGCCTGGTTCCCTCGCGTGGCGGGCGAGCTGCTCGAGCGCGAGGAAGTGTCCTACGTCGCCTACGTGCGCGGCGACACGATGGCCTACGCCTATCCCGAGGAGGAGTTCGGGGATACCGTCGGCGACGATCTCGCCTCGTTCTCGTACGTGTACACGCTGGCCAAGTGGACCGACGGCTTCGTGGTGGAGAGTTCGGTCGAGCTGTCGAGCGGCGAGAACGTCTTCCTGTTCGTCAGGCCGGTGAACGTGGGCGGTTCGTACTACGGCGAGGCGGTGGTGGGCGTCAAGGAGTCTTACGTGCTCGAACAGCTCGACTTCGCCTCCCTTGAGGAAGCGGGGTATCTGTACGAGCTATGGTCGGTCAGCCCTCAGGATGGCAGCAAGGACGTGATCGCCGCTTCGGGTGGCTCGCACGATTTCTCCCATGCGGCGAAGTCGACGTTCAACATGCCCACGCAATGGACGCTGTCCATTATGCCCGAGCAGGGTTGGATTCCCCGGGAATGGTCCATCTTCCTGGCCGTGGGCGTGATCGTGGTCGAGGCGCTGATCTTCGGACTGGCCTTCGCCTTGCTCGCCCTTCGACGTGCGCGTCGGTTTCATGCCGAAGCCGTGCGTCGCGACGACGAGACGGGGTTGCTCGCCTATCGCGCGTTCGTCGACGAGCTCGAACGCTCCGCCTGCCGTGATGAGGCCGTTCCGTTGACGATCGTCTGTCTTATGGTGGACGGTTTCGAGCATGCGGCGCTGTCGTTGGGACCGGAGGCCCGCCGTTCGTATCTGGAAAGCGTGAAAGGCGAGATCGACGAGGTGATCCAGGTTCAGCACGTGGCTGCACGCGTGAGCGCGGGCTGCTTCGCGATCGTCATCCGCGATTACGTCGATCGTGGTTCGCTCGTCGATCTCATGCGCGCTCTCGAGCTGGCGTTGCTGTGGAAGGTGCGCATCGACGGCAGGAAGACGTTCTGCGCGGTTCGGTCGGCCGCCGTGCGCTTCCCGGAGGACGGCGACGATCCCGTCGCGCTCGTCGAACGTACGGTGTCGCTGCTGGAGCGCGATCGGCCCGATCGGTAAGCGGGCGACGGCCGAGTTCGTCCTGCGCGTTGCATGGCAAAAAGAACGGGCCCCGTCCTGAGGACGAGACCCGTTTCCGCGCGCGATGCTTTCCGAGCTGCCGCGACTACACGATGCCCTGGGCCATCATGGCGTCGGCGAGCTTCTTGAAGCCCGCGATATTGGCGCCCATGACGTAGTTGCCCTCGTGGCCGTACTCCTTGGCAGCGTCGTCGGCTGCATGGTAGATGTTCTTCATGATGCCCTGCAGCTTGCTGTCCACTTCCTCGAACGTCCAGGACAGGCGCTCGGAGTTCTGGGACATCTCCAGGCCGGAGGTGGCCACGCCGCCTGCGTTCGCCGCCTTGCCCGGGCAGAACACCACGCCGTTGTCCATCAGGTAGTCGGTGGCGTCCATCGTCGTGGGCATGTTCGCGCCTTCGGCCACGATCTTGCAGCCGTTGGCCACGAGCTGCTTCGCATCCTCGATCAGCAGCTCGTTCTGCGTGGCGCAGGGCAGGGCGATGTCCACGGGCACGCTCCACACGCCGCGACCCTCGTGGTACTCGACGCCTTCCTTGCGCGCGGCGTACTCGGAGATGCGGCCGCGCTCCACTTCCTTGATCTGCTTCACGAGGTCGAGGTCGATGCCCGCCGGGTCGTGGATCCAGCCGGTGGAGTCCGACATGGTGACCACCTTCGCGCCCAGCTGCTGGGCCTTCTGCGTGGCGTAGATGGCCACGTTGCCCGAGCCGGAAACGGCGACGGTCTTGCCTTCGAAGCTGTCGTCGTGGCAGTTGAGGTACTCCTGCACGAAGTAGATCAGGCCGTAGCCGGTGGCCTCGGTGCGGGCCAGCGAGCCGCCGTAGGACAGGCCCTTGCCCGTGAGCACGCCTTCCCACACGTTCTTGATGCGCTTGTACTGGCCGAACATGAAGCCCACCTCGCGCGCGCCCGTGCCGATGTCGCCGGCCGGCACGTCGGTGTCGGCGCCGATGTGGCGGAACAGCTCGGTCATGAAGCTCTGGCAGAAGCGCATGATCTCCATGTCGGACTTGCCCTTGGGGTCGAAGTCGCAGCCGCCCTTGCCGCCGCCCATGGGCAGCGTGGTCAGGCTGTTCTTGAAGATCTGCTCGAAGCCCAGGAACTTGATGATGCCGAGGTTCACCGACGGATGCAGGCGCAGGCCGCCCTTGTAGGGCCCGAGGCAGCTGTTGAACTGCACGCGGTAGCCGCGGTTCACGTGCACGTTGCCCTCGTCGTCCACCCAGGGCACGCGGAACATGATCGCGCGCTCCGGCTCGACGATGCGCTCGAGCAGTCCGGCCTTCTCGTAGGCGGGGTTGGACTCGATGACCGGCTTCAGGGATGTGAGCACCTCGGTGACGGCCTGGATGAACTCCGGCTCGTTCGGGTTCTTTTCCTTGACCTGCTCGATGACGTTATCGACGTAACTCATCTTGGCGGACCTCCATTCACGTGTATTCATACTAGGCTCATTATAAAGACCGAATTGCGATGGTTGCGCTTATTTAAACGATTCGAAAC
>NZ_DBFEGU010000054.1:0-3741 GCF_048329335.1 Eggerthella sp.
GACGAGAAGAGCGTGGAGAAGCACCGAAACGACGTCTGCCGCCTCGCCACGCTGCTCGCGGGCGGCGAGCGCCCCGCCATGAGCGAGGGGGTCCGCGCCGACATGCGGCGCTTCCTGGAGGCCTACGAGTCGGACCCCGTCGACCCCAAGGCGCTCAAGATCAAGGGCGTCGGGGCGCAGCAGGTCGTCGAGGTGCTCAAGAGCGTCTACCTGCGGTAGCGCAGCTGCCCGATAGCGCTACCGTGCGGCGTCATCTAGGACGGGCGGCAAGGCGCGCCCCGCGCCTTTCATCGCCGACTACCTGCGCCACACCGCAGCTACTGGGTATCTACCAAGTAGTTACTGCGCACTACTGAGCAGTCCAGCAGGTTGCGAAGGCTGAGCCATAGCTGGACATCGCGTCGTTGCATTCGAGACAAATGGGAGTGCGGACAAATAGTTGGACCGAATCGGTCCGGTTAGGAGTTCGCGAATGCCGAGCTACACGGACGAGCAGAAGCGCAGGGCCGTCGATATGATCGAGGAGTGCGGCCGATCGGTGACGCGCGCGATGCGCAGGCTGGGGATACCCCACGCGCCACAAGTCGAGCGCAACTTTCTCCTTCGGCAAAAGGTCATAGCCGCCCTTCACCTGCGCGAGGCCGCTGAGCCCTGGCTTCACTAGAGTGCGATAGTTCCAGCCGTGAATGCGCTTCTCGAACTCGGCGCAAAAAGCCGGGCGTTCAGGCCTTGGACCTATAAGCGCCATGTCACCATCATCTCGGAATACGCTATGCGCTCCCCTTCGGCCATATCCACGGCCCGCGGGCGTATGGTTATCATGTTGTGGAACGAGGCAAGGTGCTGCTCCGCATACTCCACGTTCACCACCATGTAGTCCGCGTACTTGTGCCTGGGCAGCGTCCTCAACATGAGGATATCGCCCGCACGCAGGCGGTAACGGTCAGCTCGGCCGCATCGACCCGGATGAGCTCGACCCCCTCCACCTTGTCCTCCGGCATCAGGATGCCTTCCGTCAGGTCTTTCACTGAGATGCGCCTAAGGGTCACCCCGTCGATGTCGGCGGCCTTCATGCTGTCCCGGGACATCAGGGGAGGCACGACGGCGAAAAGGTCGCCGACCGTGGCCTCGTATCTCCTCAGCATCCCCAGCATCGACTTCGCATCGAACTTTCGCTCTACGGTCATGTCCTCTCCGAACTGACGGGTCTTTTGCAAAAGGATATCCTCGGCGCGGTGGTGGAGGGGCGCCCCTTCCCGTTCGGGAAGGGGCGTTTCCGTGCGAGTTCGCGGCGGGTAGCATCGATGGGGACAACCGTTTTTTTGGAGGTGCCGACATGGCCGATTTCAACTCTAACGACAGCGCGACCCTTACCGATGACCTCGAGATCGACAGCTATGATGACGTCGTGAAACTGCTCGGGGTCGATGAGGCCGCCGCCATGCTCGCGGATGTCGTCGGCAACCGTTTCAACCGGCAGGAAATCTTGAAGGCCATCCGGAACGGAGGGGATATCCACCTCGACTACTGGCCCGAATACGGGGAGTACGGCTATGCCGCGCGCATCTGCGGCGAACTGCTCGCGGACACCTCGCTTGCGTGGGCCGATGGCCTCATCGACCCGGATAAGATCAAGACGCACAAGGGTCTGACCGCTGGCGACCTGTCGCATGCCGTCACCTGCGTGCTCACGGACAGGTTCAACGACGGGCTCGATGAGGCGAGACTTGCGGATTGCAAGAATATCGCCGATGAGTTCGCCCAGGCAATCGAATCGCGGCTCGGCTCGGGGCGCCTCGGGCGCGAGCTCTACGTCGACGGCGATAGCCTCCTCGACGACCTGGCCGATAAGTTCGGGTTCTCCTACGACATCGATTTCAGCGGGCTCTCCTTCAAGACCTCGCTCATACTGTCCGTCAACGGCCTGTATTCCGAGGGCGACGTCATCGACGCGGCGCGCGACTGGCAGGAAGATTACCTCCCCTGCGTCTGCCATAGGGGCGGCCAGGGCGAGGATGACAGGTGGGAGTACGAGCCCGCCGAGGATTACAGGCCCTTCACGCGTCCCGCGGACATCCCCGAGAGCATCTTCGACAAGCTGTGCGCCTCGCAGGGCACGACCATCGAGAAGGTCGTCAACGACCCCGTTACGCCTTTCGAGCGCAGCTTCCGCGAGGATATCTTCAATATGCCGCAGAATCGCCCTGTCGGGCTCGCGGTCCTCGCGACGCTGCCGCTCGACGCGTTCCTGGATGCCAGCCTGTCGATGATCTGCCGCGGCGAGGGCGAAAACGCCGGCACGTTCACGGTCAAGCCCGGAACGTATGAACCCATCTTCGGTATCTACGACCCCGTCGGCGGGTGCGGCGGCACCATGGGGACCGTGCTCGACTGCGATTTCGAGATCGACCCGCACGACATCGCGTACACGATGATGGAACCCGTGCGCGGCGAGTGGAAGTCCGACCGCATCGACCTGTACACCCCCCAGGACTGTTTCGGATTCTCCAATCCCTTCGGAGGGCGCATCGAGTATTCCGAGAAGAAACCCAAGGCCGTCGTCGCGGTGAAGCCCGATCCCGTCGAACTGGGTCACCGCGCCTCAGTCGCGGCCAGCTCGACCGCCGGCGACCGTGCGCGCGGCGCCGGAATTAGGCAGTAGGGGTGCCGCCATGGACAATCGTGATGCCAAACGCAAGAGGCCCATCACGTGCCTGGAGTCCGGGGTGACCTACGACTCCGCCTACCGGGCGGCCAAGGAGCTCGGTTTCGCCGACTCGCGCAACATCTTCCGCTCCATCCAGCGCGGCACCTGCACCCAAGGGCTGCACTTCTACTATGCCGACGAGCCGAAGCCGGCACCGGAGTTCTTCATCCCGCCCAACAGGGCGCCGCGCCCCGTGGTGTGCCTCGATACCGGGGAGACGTTCGAATCGGCATTCCAGGCGGGCCGCGCGTTCGGCATCACGCCCGGAGGCGTGCGCACATCGGCCAGCACGGGCGTCGAGCGCGGCGGGCTGCACTTCTATTACGGCGACGAGCCGAAACCCGCGCCCGAGTTCTTCAGGGAGCGTCATTCGAAGACCCGCCCCATCGTCTGCCTGGAAACCGGCGAGACCTTCATGGGCAACCCGGCCGCGGCCCGCCCTCTGCATGTATCGCCCACCGCGATCAGCCAGGCCGTTCGCTACGGATCGCCCGTAAACGGGCTCCATTTCTACCATGGCGACGAGCCGAAACCTGCGCCGGAGTTCTTCAAGCCGGCGAAGGTCAAAGGCGGCAAGAGCCCTGCGGCGATAGCTGCCGCAGCAAAGGTCGCCGCGGGGAATAGCGCTCCGGGTACCGATTACCGCGAGCACGGTATTCAGCGTAATCGGCGTGCGGTACAATAGGTGCGGTCGGTAAGGCGCCCTCGGTTTCCGAGGGCGCCTTCTTTCGCTTTCGGGGTCGTGGCGATGTGATGCGCAGCGCCCGCCGGTTTCCGGCGGGCGCTATCGTGCTGGGTTTTATGGAATGGTATTTTCGGGGTGAATGGTTTATATTTAGACCACATGGGTATAGTTGTCGGTAGGGAGACAGGAGGGTTTCTGTGAAAACCGTCGAGGGAATCAAGATTCTGCATGGGTGCGACCTGGAGGGCCGGATCCTTTTCCGCAGCCGCGAGCTGGGGGCCCTTTTCGGTGAGTCCGGCGATACGCTCCGCTCGACCATCAAGAGGCTCACCGCGGACGGCATCCTCGA
>NZ_DBFEGU010000055.1:0-3534 GCF_048329335.1 Eggerthella sp.
GGCTGCGCCAGAACCAGTAGGACAACGGCGGACGCGCAGGTTGACGTAGGTGGATCATGGCCAAGCAACGTAAGAAACTCCTGATCGTTGATGGGTACAACGTGCTGCGTTCCGGCAGCCGCTACCGCAACGCGCCCGACGAGGACTATACCGACGACACGTTCAACGCCGCGCGCGAGATGCTCATCAACGACGTGGTGAACTACGCCGGAGGCGACTACAAGGCCGTCATCGTGTTCGATGGCGCGAAGAACGCGTTCTCGAACGGCGAGGCGGAAACCGTCGGCGGCGTGCGCATCGTGTTCTCGCCGGCGGGCCAGTCGGCCGACAAGGTCATCGAGAAGCTGGCTCACGACGCGCGCGAGCGCCAGGTGGAAACCCTCGTGGTTACCAGCGACGCCACCATCCAGGACACCACGTTCGGCTTCGGGGTGGACCGCATGAGTGCCGACGGCTTCTCGCGCGAGGTGGGGATGTACTACGAGGAGGCGCGCCTCGACGAAACCCCGAAGGTGGCTCAGAAGAACACGGTGGCCTCCCGCATCGACCCCGTCACCCTCGCCAAGCTCAAAGCTCTCCGCGACGGAGCGGGCCGGTAACCGGACGGCATACTCGAAGGTGACGGTTTCGTGAATCTCCGACACTTGGTCAACCGTGTGTCGGGTTACGGGCAGTTCTGGCATCCCTTGTTGGTTGTTTCGCTACACGGTGTTGGTTATCATGCATGATGTAGGGTAACCAAGCGCGCGTATACGCGCAGGCGAAGCGGACAGGCGGGCGGGTATGGATCGCATCATCGACGGCATCATCGCGCGACGCAAAGCCGTCGTGGCGGCGTTTTTGACCGTCGCCGTCGTGTGCGCCGCGATGATCCCTTTCGTGGGAGTCAACTACGACATGGTGGACTACCTGCCCGACGAAGCGCAATCCACCACGGCCGTCTCCATCATGAACGACGAGTTCGCTCAGGCCGTCCCCAACGCCAACGTGCTCGTCCACGACGTGGGCATTGCCCAGGCGCTTGCGCTCAAGCATAAGATCGCCGAAGTGGAAGGCGTCGAGGGCGTCATGTGGCTCGACGACGTCGTCGACGTCACCGTGCCCCTCGAGATGGCCGACGCCTCCACCGTCGAGACGTACTATCGCGATGGCGCTGCGCTGTTCCAGGTCACCGTGGCCGAAGGCTCCGAAAGCACGGCCGTCCCCGCGCTGCGCGTCCTCGTGGACGAGGCGGGCCCGGGCAACGCCGTGTCGGGCGAGGCCGCCGATACCGCGCAGACCACGGCCAGCACGTCGAAGGAGGCCGGCGGCGCGGCGCTCATCCTCGTGCCCGTCATCATCCTGTTGCTCGTGCTGTCCACCACGTCGTGGATCGAGCCTCTGCTGTTCATCGCCGCCATCGGCGTTTCCATTCTCATCAACATGGGTACGAACATCGTGCTGGGGCAGGTTTCGTTCATCACGTTCTCGGTGAGCCCCATCCTGCAATTGGCGGTGTCGCTGGACTACGCCATCTTCCTGCTGCACGCGTTCGCGGCCGAGCGTCAGCGCACGCCGAACGTGGAGCGTGCCATGGCCTTGGCTATGCGCAGGTCGCTGTCCACCATCGCCGCCAGCGCCGTCACCACGCTGTTCGGTTTCGCCGCTCTTGCGTTCATGCAGTTCCAAATCGGCGCCGATCTTGGCATCAACCTGGTGAAGGGCATCGTGTTCAGCTTCTTCACCGTCATGGTGTTCCTGCCGGCGGTCACGCTTTCGCTGTACAAGCTCATTGACAAGACGCGGCATCGGCCGCTCATGCCCTCGTTCAAGAACGTGGGCAAGGTGCTGTCGAAGGTGCGCGTCCCGGCTCTCGTCCTCGTGTTGGCGCTCGTCGTTCCCGCGTTTTTGGGTCAGAGCCACACCGTGTTCACCTACCAGAACAGCGAGCCCGACCCGAACCTGCGCGCCGGCGCCGACACGCTTATGATCCAAGACGAGTTCGGCCAGCAGAACGCCGTGGTGGTGCTGGTGCCGCGCGGTGACGTGGCCGCCGAGGCTGCGCTTTCGCGCGACCTGGCCGAGGTCGATCATGTAACGGACGTCATCTCGTACGCGTCCACCGTGGGCGCCGCCATCCCGCAGGGCTTCCTCGACCAGAGCGTGATCGACCAGTTCTATTCGCCGAACTACGCGCGCATCATCGCCTACACCAGCACCGATGTGGAAAGCGACGAGGCGTTCTCCACGGTGGAAGCCGTGCAGCAGGCGGCTGCGCGCCATTACGACACGTACTACACCGCCGGCCAGTCCGCGAATCTCTACGACATGAAGAACATCGTGGCGGTGGACAACGTGGTGGTCAGCGCCGTAGCCATCATCGCCATCCTCATCGTGTTGCTGGTGACGTTCCGCTCGCTCACGCTGCCGCTCGTGCTGCTGCTCACCATCGAGTCGGGCATCTGGATCAACCTGTCTATCCCGTACTTCATGGGCGAGTCGGTGAACTTCATCGGCTACCTCGTCATCAACACGGTGCAGCTGGGCGCCACCATCGACTACGGCATCCTGCTGACCACGCATTACCTGCGTCACCGTCGACGCGTCCCGGCGCGCAAGGCCGCGCACCTTGCGCTGGGCGAAACGTTCCCGTCGCTGCTCGTGTCGGCCGGCATCCTGGCTACTGCGGGCTTCGCGCTGGGATTCTCGTCCAGCATGTCGGCGGTGTCCAGCCTGGGCTTCCTGCTCGCCCGCGGAGCGCTGCTGTCGCTGACGCTGGTCACGTGCTTCCTGCCGGCGCTGCTCGTGCTGCTTGATCGCGTTATCCGGCGCACCACCTGGCATGCGAACTTCGCGCCTGTCGCGGCTGCCGAGCCCGCGGTGCCCGCAGCGTCTGAGGTTGCCGACGCCGCATCTCCCGTAGCGGCCGAGGGATCCGAACCCGCCCCGCTCCCCGCGTCCGAAGGAGACGAATCATGAAAAAGCACCCTTGTCTGCGCACCTGCGTCGTCGCGCTGCTCACCGTGACGCTGTCCGTCGCCTGCGTGCCGAGCGCGCTCGCGCTGGCCGAGGGCGATGCGGCGAGCTCTTCCTCTGCATCTGCCGCTTCCGCCTCGTCCGCGGCGACGTACGAGAAGTCCGAAGTGGTGTACGCGACCTTGGCGGCGAGCGGCGCGCCGAAAGCGGTGTACGTGGTCAACCGCTTCGACGTGGAGGTGCCGGGCACCGTCGTCGACCACGGCGACTACACGTCCGTGCAGAACCTCACGAACGAGACCGAGCTGGCGCGCATCGGCGACGCCACCACGTTCGAGGCCGAAGCGGGCACGCTGTACTACCAGGGAGACGCCGCAAACGCCGCATTGCCGTGGAACGTGTCGCTGTCCTACGAACTGGACGGCAAGAAGATGGAGGCCGACCAGCTGGCCGGCGCTTCGGGCAACTTGGCCGTCCATGTGACCACCGCGCGCAACGAGGCCATCGATCCCGCGTTCTACGACAGCTTCATGCTGCAGATCACGTTCACGCTGCCGGGCGACGTCGCCTCCGACGTGG
>NZ_DBFEGU010000056.1:0-1074 GCF_048329335.1 Eggerthella sp.
GGAGACGAAGATGGCCGTCCTGAAGCAACCGTACACCGGAGTCCGCGGCATGAGGTACCAGTTCATGCTGGACAACCTGCCGGAGCAGGTAGCCGAGCTGAAGGCATCCGGGGAGACGGAATCCTATCTCGAGCAGATCGAGACGGCGTATCGCAACCGGATCAGCGAGCTCACGCCGGGCTGCATGAAGTCGTGCGGGGCGACGACGGAACTCCGCTCGAACGACCTGCCGAGCTTCATCAAGAAGGCGAACTCCGCCGAGGCGATGGCGACCGAGATCGCGATCAAGGAGATTATCGAGGCCATGTAGAGGCCGCCGCCGTGGCGGAAGCCGCGGATGGCGCCGAGTCCATCGACGCCGCCGCGGGCGTGGACTCGCAGTGCGCAGGCAGCCCCATCACGCGAGCCAGGAAGAACCTGGCGGCCCTGGAGGCGCTTGCCGCCGCCGAGGAGCGCGGCAGCGCCACCGCCGAGGAAATCGCCGCCATGGAGGCCTATTCCGGCTGGGGCGGCGCCCAGAAGGCCTTCTCAGAGAAGGCCGAGGGCGAGTGGGGCGAGATCCGCGACAGGCTCAAGGAACTGCTCAGCGACGACGAGTTCGCATCCCAGCGCCATACCGTCCTCACCGCGTTCTACACGCCGGCACCCGTGATCGGCGCCATCTACGACGCGCTGCGCGAGGCCGGCATCGGCCATGGCGACACGCCCGCGGCGATTCTCGAGCCGGGCTGCGGCACCGGCAACTTCATGCGCCTCGCGCCCGCCGACCTCGCCCTGGACTTCCACGGCGTGGAGCTCGACCCGATCTCGGCGCGCATCGCGCAGGCGCTCTGCCCCGAGGCGCACATCACCGCCGCCGGCCTCGAGGAGTGCCGGGTCTCCCCCGCGTCCTTCGACGCCGCCATCGGCAACGTGCCCTACAGCGGCGATATCAAGATCGACAGCATGCCGATCCACGACTACTTCATCAAGAAGAGCGTCGAGGCGGTGCGCCCCGGCGGCGTCGTCGCGGTGCTCACCAGCCGCTACACGCTCGACAAGAACTCGACCGCGACCCGTCGCGCCCAGGAGCTC
>NZ_DBFEGU010000057.1:0-2020 GCF_048329335.1 Eggerthella sp.
GCGAGGATCCGTGCAGCAGACCGTCACCGGCGTTGGCGAGGTGAAGCCGCTGGAAACCGTGAAGCTCAGGCCTGCGGACAGCTGGCATTGGCTGCAATCGTTCGACGCGCCGCTTAACAAGCGCGTTGCTGCAGGCGAGACGCTGGTGACCTACGCCAACGGCGAGAAGTGGGCGGCTCCGTACGACCTCGTGGTCACCTCGCGCGAGCTTCCGGAGAAAAACAAAGGCGCCGTGACGAAGGACGACCACTACATCGAGGTGCAGCGCATCGACACGGTGTCGGTCACCATGGAGGTTTCCGAGAAGGATCTGGGGCTTTTGTCCGAAGGGCAAAGCGTGAAGGTGAAGCTGGGATCCGATAACGGCCGCGAGTGCGACGGAACCATCTCCAACATCAACGAGGTGGGTACGTACGGCGCGACGGGCTCCAAGTTCACGGTCACGGTCAAAGTGCCCAACGACGGCAGCATCAAGCTGGGGATGTCGGCCAACCTGTCCATCACCGTTGCGGAAGCCTCCGACGTGCTCACGGTGCCGGTGAGCGCCGTGATCGGCGCGGGCGACGACAAGTTCGTCCAGGTGTACGATCTCGCATCCGGCGAGCAGCGTGCGGAGCCGGTGACCACGGGCATATCCAACGGCACCATGGTCGAGGTGTCGGGCGAGGGTCTGAAGGAAGGCGATCTCGTGGTTCTCAACGAGGCAGAGCCTGCGGGCGGCGGCTTCTCGGAAGGCGATGCCGAAGAGGGGCCTATAACCGTGACTCCGGTGTTAGAGTAGGCGGTCGGCGATGATCCTCTTGGAGAGCGTTTCCAAAACCTACGAGATGGGCGAAGGGGTCGTTCGCGCCCTCGATCATGTGGATCTTCAAGTCGACCAAGGCGATTTCCTCGCTATCGTGGGGCCGTCCGGATCTGGCAAGTCGACGCTGATGAACATCCTCGGGCTGCTCGACGTGCCCGACGAGGGTCGCTACCTGCTCGACGGCATGGATGTCGGGGCTTTGTCCGACAATCGGCTAGCCTCCATCCGCAACGAAAAGATAGGGTTCGTGTTCCAAAGCTTTAATCTGTTGGGCAAGCTCACGGCGCTCGAGAACGTGAAGCTGCCGCTGAGCTATGCCGGGGTACGCCTGAAAGAAGCCGACGCCCGTGCCCGCAAGCAGCTCGCGCTCGTGGGTCTCGAAGGGCGCGAGCACCACCTGCCGAACCAGCTGTCCGGAGGCCAGCAGCAGCGCGTGGCCATCGCCCGTGCGTTGGTGTGCGAGCCGGAGATCATCCTGGCCGACGAGCCCACCGGCGCGCTCGATTCGCGCACCGGCGTGGAGATCATGGAGCTGTTCAAGAGCCTGCACGCCGAGGGCCAGACGGTTATCCTCATCACGCACAACCAGGAGCTCGCCGACGAGGCGCAGCGTGTCGTGCGTATTGCTGACGGCTTGATACAGGAAATGGAAAGGGGTTCGCATGCGGTATAGTCAATTGGCGCGAACTGCCGTTCAGGCTGTGTTCGGCAACGGGTTGCGCTCGGCTCTGACCATGCTGGGTCTCGTCATCGGCATTTCGTCGGTCATCATCCTCGTGGGCATCGGCGACGGGACGAACCGGCAGGTGAGCGAAAAGATGAAAGCTCTCGGCGGAGACGCGCTGTCGGCTTACCTGTTCGACGGCGACATGGGCTACAACGACCTTTCGGGCATGAACGACCTCGGTGCCGTGGATGGCGTGGCGCCCTCGAAGTCCCTGATGAAGAAGCTTTCGGTGGGCACGACGGTTGCTAACAAGGCGTTCGTGGAGGCCACCGACGAGCACTACCTGCACGTGCGCAACCTCAAATTGCAAGAAGGCCGCAACTTGAGCGCTGTCGACCGGGAGAATCGTAGCAAGGTCATCGTGCTGGGCTCCGATGTGGCGAAGACGCTGCTTGGCTCGGCCGACGGCGCGGTCGGCCGCACCGTCAAGCTCGACGGCGATGAGTTCACCGTGGTCGGCGTGCTGCAGAACCAGGGCCAGTCGATGG
>NZ_DBFEGU010000058.1:0-2011 GCF_048329335.1 Eggerthella sp.
ATGGCAGAGATTGCACGCTATGCACGATTATTTGGGTCCGTCGTCAAAGGCGTAGGAAGAAAACCCAGGTCGGAAGAAACGGCGATGGCGGCGAATCGTGCATAGCGTGCAATCTCTGCCATGCAGAGGCATGCAGAGGCGACGCGAGCGGGGGCACGGGCGACCCGCCGTAGAGCCTATGCCAACACGGGCTCCACCCTGCACCCCGCTTCGACGCGCCCGATTATTTCACGTGAAGCAATCGGGCGCTTGAGAGCAAATGTTTCACGCGAAGCATCTTGGCCGCGCGCAGGTGCCGCGTGCCGAAAAATCACACGCGGACGGACCAGGCGCGCGGGGACCAGGCGCGCGGGTGCGGCGCTCCAGAGGGTCTGACGGGAACGCAGGCTCCCTAGGCGTCGCGGTCCGCTTCCCCGCCTTCGGCCGGCCCGCCTTCCGCAGCGCGCTCGTCGAAGCCTCCTTGCAACGCGTCGGCATCGAGCCGGTCGCGCGCATCCTGAGCCCGGAACTCGGACACGAACCCAGCTGAGAAGATGCCGGCCGGAATGGCCACCACGCCGATTGACAGGAGCATCGTGCAGAAGCCGACGAGGCGCCCGGCGGCCGTGACGGGCACGAGGTCGCCGTAGCCCGTGGTGGTGATGGTGGTCATCGCCCAGTACATGCCCGTGAACACGCTGTCGAACTTCTCGGGCTGCACGGGATGCTCGATTTCGTACATGAGCACGCTGGCCGTTACGGTGAGCAGGGCGAGCACCATGAATGCCGCCACGATCTCCGGGCGGCGCTTTCGGAACACGCACGCGATGGAGCGCAGACCGCGCATGTAGCGCGACAGCTTGATAAGGCGCACGAGGCGGACGATGCGAGCCGCGTTCAGCATGGGGGACGACACGGGCACGAACAGCACGAGCAAACCGGGCGCGAAGGCCAGCAGGTCGATGATCCCCATCGGCGACAGCGCGTAGCGCATGCGTGCGCGAGCGGGCGATGCGTCGGGATGGACGAGGTCGGCAGTCCACAGGCGCGCAGCGTACTCCAAGCCGAAGCACACGCTGGACGCCAGCCCGAAGGCCAGAAGCGCCGCCGACACCCCGGCCGGGATGCCGGGCTGCGTCTCGGCGAACACGAGGATCGCGTTCGCGACGATGAGCGCGAACAGCGCGATGCCCACGATGCGCGCGACGGCGTTGCCGCGCCGCACGTCCTCGAGCGCAAAGTACGCCTGCCGCTTGAACGCCGAGGGGGCGCGGCGGGGCGCGCGCTTCGCATCCCGCGCACCCCCCGCGTGCCCTGCGTTTCGCCTCGCTGCGCCCATCGCGTCGGCCCCTTACGCCTGCTCGAGGGTCACGGCGGTGCCGGAGGCGGTCACCATAAGCATGTTGCCTTGACCCAGCACCTCGTAATCCATGTCCACGCCCACCACGGCGTGCGCGCCCATGGAGGCCGCACGCTGCTCCAGCTCCTGCAGAGCCTCGTTGCGGGTCTGCAGAAGCTCCTGCTCGTAGCCCTCGCTGCGGCCGCCCACGATGTTGCGGATGCCCGCGCCGAAATCGCGCAGGAAGTTGATGCCGGTGATAACCTCGCCGAACACGATGCCGTAGTAGCCGGTGATGCGGTAGCCTTCGACGGAGGGGGTAGTGGTCACGATCATGGGCGTTCCTTTCAACGGACGAGCGAACCGATGCGCTTTGCGTGTCCGTTAGCATACCACGATCAGCGCGGAGCCGAGGGTGTACAATAGCAACGTTTACCTGCACCTATGCCAAACATGCACGAAAGGCAACCTATGACCGTCGACCTCGTTTCGCTCGCCATCATCGCGCTCGTCGCGGCAGCCTGCCCGATCGTCGCCAAACTCATCCCCAACAAGCTGGTTCCCGAGACGGTGTTCCTGCTCATCGCCGGAGCGTTGCTGGGGCCGAACATGACGGGCGCCATCGTGCTCACCGACGCGGTAGGGCTGCTGTCCGACCTCGGCCTGGCGTTTTTGTTCCTGCTAGCCGGCTAC
>NZ_DBFEGU010000059.1:0-5818 GCF_048329335.1 Eggerthella sp.
CCGTCGGCCGAAGCACGCGGCCGCATGCACCCGGCGACCCAGGAAGGTTATGCCCGAACGCAATTACGACGACGCTTTTTTCCAGCATTCGAATGACGAGCGAGCTTCCCGTCGTTCCGATGAGTCGACTTCTCCAGGTTCACGACCACACCAGTACAACACCAGGCAAACCGCACGTTCCACTGCCGCCCGCTCCCGCCTGAACGCAACACAGCAGCAACCGCGCAATGCGGCATCCTACCAGAAACCAGGACGTTACCATCGACCGCCGGGCCCCGAACAACCGAGGCGGCGCGCTGTTGGAATCATTGCCAGCCTGCTCGTAGTGGCCGCTTTCGCCGTTGGAGGGTACTTCGTCGTGCAGAGCCTGCCTGCCTCCATAACCCTCAATGGAGCCAACCTGGAAGTAGGCGGTCACAAGACGTTGGAAGACGCGCTGCGCGCCAGCGGCATCAAGCCGAAACCCGGCGATTTCGTTGCCGTGGACGGCTCGGTGATCGAAGCAGGAAAGGGCGAGCCGTTTCACGCCACCGTCAACGGCGAAGTCGCTACCGACATGGATACGAAGCTGAACAACGGCGACGTGGTCGAACTGGGCGACGGCAGCGCCATCGAAGAGCCGAGCGAAACCGCCGAGGAAAGCATCCCCTACTCGATCGAAGAGGAAGGGCGCGGACCTATCCACGTGCTCGAGGGGCAAGGCGCCGACGGATTGAAGCGCACGAAAACCGGCTCGGTCTCCGGCCTGACGACGGAAGAAGTCGTGCAGGAGCCTTCCAACGTGGTGCGCCGAAACGTTTCGCCGCAGGTAGGCGAGGACAAAGTGGTGGCACTCACGTTCGACGACGGCCCCTGGCCCGAATCCACCGCCGCAGTGCTCGACGTGCTGGCCGACCAAGGGGCGAAGGCCACATTCTTCACCGTGGGCAATCGCATCGACGGAGAAGGCGTCGACCTCGTAAAGCGCGCAGCAGCCGAAGGCCATCAGATATGCTCGCACTCGTTCGACCACGCGGCGGGCGACGGTCAAAGCGTGAACCTCGGCTACATGACGCCTGAGGATCAGGTCGCCGAAGTGCAGAAGGGCTACGAAGCCATCGAAGCCGCCACCGGCGCCGAAGCCAGCCATGTATTCCGCACGCCGGGAGGCAACTACGGCGAAGGCGTCATGCGCAATGTCGGGCCGCTGATCAGCGCGGAAATCGGCTGGAACATCGACTCGCAAGACTGGCGCAAGCCCGGAGCCGCCGCCATCGCCAACCAGGTGAAAAACGCCTGGCCGGGCGCCATCGTGCTCATGCACGACGGAGGCGGCGACCGATCGCAAACGGTCGAGGCGCTCAAAGACGCGCTCCCCTATCTCAAGTCGCAGGGCTACCGCTTCGTCACCATGGACGAGCTGCTCGGCTATCCGCTCTCCTAAACCTCGCTTCTGCCGCTCGCCGGACGAAGGCCTCCTTTGATCTTCTTCGGGATCGTTCGCCGCGAGACGTCGTGCCTTTGGCGACAAACATCATCGAAACCACCTGTTTCCTCAACATAGACATTGCTATAGTAAAGTACGTGGGCCGCGCATGGGTGCGACCGTTTCAGAAAGAGGGGTCGGCGGTGCTTCATGGACGTTAGCCAAATCGTTGCCGTTGCTGTGTTCGTCGTGGTCATGATCACCATCATGACCGAGAAGCTGCACCGGTCGCTCGCGGCCATCACGGGCGCGATGATCGTGTTGGCCCTGCATGTCATGCCGTTCGACGCGGCCATGGAGCACATCGACTTCAATACCCTGGGCGTGCTGCTGGGCATGATGCTGTTCGTGTCGGTAGTGAAGCTGTCGGGTGTGTTCGAGTTCCTTGCCATCAAGTGCGCACGACTTGCAAAAGGCGACCCTTGGAAGATCATGCTACTGTTCGTGCTGCTCACGGCCGTACTTTCAGCATTCCTGGACAACGTGACCACCGTGCTGCTCATCGGGCCCATGACGCTGACCGTATGCAAACTGCTCGACGTCAACCCCATCCCGTTCTTCATGACCGAGATACTCGCGTCGAACATCGGAGGCACCGCAACGCTCATCGGCGATCCGCCCAACATCATGATCGGCTCGGCAGCCGGATACTCGTTCTTCGACTTCATCCTGTACGATGCGCCCGCCGTGGCGATTATCCTCGTCGCGATCCTCGGCGTGTTCTACGCGCTATACGGCCGCAAGATGAACGTGGACGACGAGCACAAGGCCCGCATCATGGAGCTGGACGAGCACGCGCAGATCAAGAACCGGCGGCTGCTGAAGCAAAGCGTGGTGATGACCGCCCTGGTGGTGGTCGGGTTCATGGCGCATGGCGCGTTGGGGCTGGAATCGTGCATTATCGCGCTAGGCGCCGCGGGCATCATCATGCTGATCTCGGGCGAAAGCATCGAGGAAGCGCTGTCGAACGTGGAGTGGACCACGCTGTCGTTCTTCGCCGGCCTGTTCGTCATCGTGGGCGCGCTGGCCGAGACCGGCGTCATCGGCATGCTGGCGAACGGGTTGATCGACGCAACCGGCGGCAACGTGTTCATCACCATGCTGGTGCTGCTCATCGGCTCGGCCGTGATCTCCAGCTTCCTGGACAACATCCCGTTCGTGGCCACGATGATCCCCATCCTGCTGGCCATGGAATCCACCGGCATGGACGTCACGCCGCTGTGGTGGGCCGTGTCGCTGGGCGCCTGCCTGGGCGGCAACGGCACGCTCATCGGCGCCAGCGCCAACGTGGTGCTGTCCGACATCAGCAAGAAGCACGGGTACGAGATCACGTTCGCGAAGTTCTTCAAGACCGGCTTCCCCATCATGCTGCTCACCATTTTGATAGCCGGCGTATACCTGGTGGTGCGCTTCCCTCCAGCGTAAGCGCACGGGCGCGAGGCGCAACCGACACGAGCGAAAAACTCGCCTCAACCCCTTGCAGGAGCGCGGGGGTTCGGATATACTGCTTACTCGCGCTTCGCTTAGAAGCCGTATGCCAACGTGGCTCAGCTGGTAGAGCAACGCACTCGTAATGCGTAGGTCAGCGGTTCGAATCCGCTCGTTGGCTCCAGAAAAAGAATGCAGGTCAGGCGATGAGAGTTGCCTGACCTGCTTTTGTTTCCGGAGT
This sequence comes from Eggerthella sp., assembly GCF_048329335.1. NCBI lineage: Bacteria > Bacillati > Actinomycetota > Coriobacteriia > Eggerthellales > Eggerthellaceae > Eggerthella > Eggerthella sp. The sequence continues at coordinate 3,135 of NZ_DBFEGU010000059.1, forward strand.
TTTTCTTTCAGCGCCCTGGAAGGAGATGAGCTCATGTCCAAAGCGAACGGCAGCGAGGCGCTCGTCGCTGAACAGCTCTCCAAAGATCGCGCCGTCATCGAGCTATGCAGACGATCGCTCGTCAACCATTTCGTAGTGCGGGACATGGATGCCGCCTTAGCTTATATGGCCGACGATGTTGAATGGCTGGGTCCGTTCAGCTGTCAAACCGCCTCGGACAAGAAGACCATGGAAGACATCCTACGACCCGAGTACAGCATACGGCTCGCATTGGCAGACGAGCGTTGGCGCGCCCGTAAACGCGCCAACACCTGGATCGTCTCGGCACGCTATACGCTGCTCGTCGTGTCGGCCGGCGGAGAGCGCAGCATGCCGTTCAAGCAACATGCTACCTACGTATGGGCCCCTACGCCGGACGGACCTCGCATCGTGCATCTGCACGTGTCGAACGCCACCGATGCGAACCCGCTCTTGCCTTCGCTCGATCCTGGCCAGAACGCCATCGAATTCCTGTACGAGCACTTCGATGCCCAGGGATCCGGCGCCGGCAAGCTCAGCTTCCGAGACACGGACGGAGACGTTCACGTTCTGCATCCCAACGAACTGTACGCTATAGAATCCGACGGTCCACGCTGCGTCATCAGGCATGCGCACGGAAAGTTCGCGGTGCGAGGCGCCTTGGCAAGCCTGGAAAAGGAACTGCCTGCAAAGGACTTCCTTCGCTTGCACCGCAGTTGTCTGGTGCATCGCGGGCGCATCGCCAGCATCGAGGATCATCAGGCGCTGCTCGACGACGGCTCCTCCTACCCCATCGCGGAGCGACGCAGCCGGGAGATCAAGCAATCGTTCGAACTGACCTTGTAGCACACCTCGTCGCGCGACGCCGACCTCTCCCGCGCAACATGCCAGAGCAATCTGCCGACCGCTGCGTTCGTTGCGTTTGAACGGGCATTCGTTCTCAGGGGATCGCTCTTTGCCGGCGGTTCGATCTATAATCCAGTGGTATATGGGGATTTCGGAATAGGAATGTTCCGCAATGCGATCGGAAGGGCGGCGATTCGATCATGATAGACGACGAAAAGCTCGCCGCCTGTTTTTCCGACAAAGGTATGGAGCTTGACGATGACGACCTCGACCAGGCATCGGGCGGTATTAGCTGCCCCGACCAGATCGTCTTCTTCTGCACCAGATGCCATGAAGCGAAAACGGTCACGAAAACCAGCAGCGCGCTGATATGCCCCGATTGCGGTACGCCGTTCGGAGCCTCAACTTCTCCGAATCCCGATCCAACGTAGGGAGAACCAAGGGACGGTACCGGCAATGGCAAGAGCGACGGGCGTTGAGAAGCCGTATGACAAGCTCTTCCACCGATGGGACTCTTCGAAAGAGGTCGTTCGTTTCGTTTGAAGGGGCGTTCGTTCCGCGCATCTGAAAATCGTCCTGCTACCCGGTTACAATCTCGCATGCTTCATTATTTCGACCCTGCCAATGAAAGAGGAACCGCATGTCGACGATACGCACGTTTGCACGATCCCATCCGCTGCTCGTAACCGCCGTCGGGCTCGCCATCGGACTGGCCGTGATCTGGTTCGTGCCATCCGACGGGTCTTTGGCGAACATGATGTTCATTCGCCTGGGATTGACCATCGTCATGTTCGCCATCATGGCCGTCGCGGCAGGATGCAACATCATCGTGCCCAACGCCAAAAGCATCGGCCTCTCGTTCAAGAAGTCTATCTACCCGTTGGTCGTAGCGCTGGTCATGGGCGTGTTCGTTCTGCTCGGCACCGCAATGAAAAACGAGGGGATGGTGTCCGACTGGCCCTTGCAGCTGGCGCTGGTCATCATGCTCTGCCTGCTTGTGGGCACGTTCGAAGAGGGCTTGTTCCGCGGCATCGTTTTCAGCGGGCTGCTGGCTCGTTTCGGCGAGACGCGTCGAGGTCTGATCGGAGCCGTGATAGTCTCATCGCTGATCTTCGGCTTCGTCCATGTGACGCCGTCCATCATGAACGGCCAAGTGGTCACCGGTTTGGACATGGCCCAAGCGGCGCTCAAAACCCTGCAAGCCGGCATCCTGGGCGCGTTTCTGGCCGCCCTGTTCCTGAAAACGCGTAACATCTGGGGCATCGCGCTGGTTCATGGCCTCAACGACCTTTTCGTGATGCTGGGCGACGCGCTTTTTTCCGGCACCACGTCCACCACGTACGTCAACAACGACGCGATGATGGCCAGCGCATCAGTCGTCATGTACGGGGTGTTCTTCCTGCTGTACATCCCCATCATCGTCTCGACGGTGCGCATGCTCAAGCAAGTCGAAGTCCCCTGCAAAGGCCCCTTTGCCGATAGGTGGTCTTGAGCGACTTTGAATCCGCGCGAAGCCCCAACGGCTTCGCGCGCTATCTTTACTCGCGAAAACGACCGCCTTTCCACCTAAGGTTCACGCTCTTTCTCGCGTTGCTGCGCTAACTCGGATCACCGTCCTTCTTCGTCCTCCTTACGCTTCCGCTAACGGAATAAGCGCCGAGCGTTACCGGTGGTACTATCGCCGGACGACCCGACCGAAGGCAACCGGAGGAGCGCGCCCCGGTATCACGGCCAGCACGTCTTCGCCTTGCTGCTGTTTCATGTACCAGCCTTCGTAGTAAGGTTTCATGGCGCGCTCCTCCGGTTGCGTTCGGTCGGGT
>NZ_DBFEGU010000060.1:0-8574 GCF_048329335.1 Eggerthella sp.
AGCGAGCCGCCGCCGAGGCCCACCGACACCAGGTCGGGCATGCGGAAGTTCGTGCGCACGTCGCCGATTTCCACGGCCACCATGCTCTCGCGCGGGAAGCCGTGCGCCAGCACGCCCACGTCGGTGGTGGTGCCGCCGATGTCGACGACCACGGCGTCCTTCTCCTGCGTCAAGAACGACGCGCCGCGGATGGAGTTCGTAGGCCCGCACGCGATGGTGAAGATGGGGTAACGCTTCGCGTAGTCCACGCTCATGAGCGTGCCGTCGTTCTGGCCCAGGTACACAGCCACATCGGCGAGGCCCTCAGACGCGAGCGCCGCCTCGAAGCTGTCGGCCGTCGTGCGCGCCACGTCGTACAGCGCCGCGTTCAGGATGGACGCGTTCTCGCGCTCGAGGAAGCCGAGCGACCCGATCTCCGACGACAGCGTGATGGGGAAGCCCTCGCCCAGCTCCTCGCGCAGAACGGCGGCGGCGCGCTTCTCGTGCGCGTCGGACACCGGCGAGAACACGCTGGTCACGGCCACGGACTCGAAGCCCTCTTCGCGCACGACGCGCGCGACCTCGCGGATCTCGTCTTCCGACAGCGCGCTGATCTCGCGACCGTCGAACTCGTTGCCGCCGTGCACGAGGAAGTCGCGCACGCGCATGGCGTTCTTCAGCTCGTCGGGCCAGTCAGCCATGCAGCTGATGGCCGTCGTGGCCGGAGCGCCCACGCGCAGCGCGGCCACCTTGTTCAGGCGCTTGCGCTCGACGATGGCGTTCGTGCAATGCGTGGTGCCCAGCATGGCGAACCCGATGTTGCGCGCCGCGTCGGCACCGATCTGGGTGATCACCTCGTGCATGGCGGCCACGATGCCGCTCATGACGTCCTCGGTGGTGGGGCTTTTCGTCGCGGCCACCAGCTTGAGGTCGCCGTCGATGACCACCGCGTCGGTGTTCGTGCCGCCCACGTCGATACCCAGACGCCAGATGCGCTTCTGATCTGCCATTACGCCTGCACCTCCTCGTTGTTCATCGCGGCGACGCGCTGCTCAACCGGCACGTAGTCGATGTCGTAGCCGAACGCGCGCGGCCCTACCACGGCCAGGCCCTCGGGCGTGCGCCACTGCGGCGCGCAGGGCATGCCCACCACCACAATGCGAGCGCCGTACTTCAGGCCCTCGGTAGTCACGGGCGAGCCGGACTCCATGTCCAGCGACATGATGAGGTCGGGCGACGTGGTCACCGGCTGGCCGTCGCGCAGCGCGATGAGGTTCTCGTTCTGGAACTCGATGATAAGCTGGCTGCCCTTGTCCTGGTCGAGCCCGTCCACCACGGCGCGACCGCGCACGAACATGCCGTCGGTCTTGCGCTCGACGTCCACCACTTTGCCGCGGAACAGGCGAAACCCGTTCGTCACGTTCAGCACGGCCTCGATGGGGTCGGCATGCTGCTCGCGCGCCTCGCGCAGCGTGCGGCCGATCTCCTCGCACAGCGTAGGCGTGTCGGGGATGCAGTAGTCCTTGAGCTGGCGCCCCGTGCACGGATACGACGCCAGGATGGTGTAACCGCCCATCACCGACGTGGCCTGGCGCGAGATGCGCTCGAGCCACTTGTCGTCGATCGCGCGCACCGTGACCGTGTTGCCCTTCTCATCGGCCATGACGGCGGGCTGTCCCTTCACGCCGTTGATGCCCAGCGTGGTCATCTGCAGCTCGGGGAACGCGCGGCCCATGAGATCGCAGTCCACCACGGGGATGCGGCGCGTGGCCGCCAGGATGAACGGGATGGTGGAGTTCACGCCGCCGGCTTCCACCGCGTAGATGGCGTACGGCTCCTGGCCCAGCTCCTTCACCAGCTCGTCGTACGTGGCCATGGGCTCCAGGCCGCTGCAGATCTTCTCCACCATGATGGTGGGGGCGCCCATCATCTGGGACACGCACACCACGGCGTCGTCAGGAACTTCGTCGGGCGAGATGAGCTCCACCTCGCCGTACTTCTTGATGGCCTCGATGGCCATGAGCTTGCCGACGTACGGGTCGCCGCCCCCGCCGGCGCCGAGAACCGTCGCGCCAAGCGCCATGTCCTCGATCTCTTTGATGCCGATTTTCCTTCTCATGATGGAATGGAACCTTTCGTCGAAGATGCTATGAACCGCATTGAACCGTATTATCATGGAATCGAACGAGGAAAGCGACCGCGATACAAACAAAAGGAGATACCTCCCATGATTTTCAAACAGTTGATCGAACTCTACGACCTGCTGGACTCGCCCTCCGCAAGCGGCGCGGGCGTGGTGGAGTACCTGCGCGGCATCGACCCCGCGTGCGATGCCGAAACGTACGTGCTGGAGGGGCCGAAGGGCTCCACCGACATGGTGCGCGTGCGCATCCCCGGTTCGCGCGGGCGCGCCGCCGGCGGCGAGGCGCCCACCATCGGCTTGCTGGGACGCTTGGGCGGCTTGGGCGCGCGGCCCGAGCGCATCGGCTTCGTGTCAGATGGCGACGGCGCGCTGACCGCGCTGGCCTGCGCGGCGAAACTGCTGTCGATGCACGCACGCGGCGACGTGCTGCCGGGCGACGTGTTCGTCTCCACGCACGTGTGCCCGCACGCGCCTACGTTCCCGCACGAGCCGGTGGCGTTCATGGGATCGCCCGTGGCCACGGCCGACGTGAACCGCGAGGAGGTGGGCGGCACGCAGCTGGACGCCGTGCTGGTGGTGGACACGACGAAGGGCAACCGCATCATGAACGAACGCGGCTTCATGATCTCTCCCACGGTGAAGCAGGGCTGCATCATGCGCGTCAGCGAAGACCTCGTGTCGCTGGTGGAAATCGCCACCGGGCGTCGCGCGCGCACATATCCGCTGTCCATGGCCGACATCACGCCGTACGGCAACGGGCTGTACCACCTGAACTCCATCCTGCAGCCGTGCACCGCCACCGACGCGCCTGTCGTGGGCGTGGCCATCACCACCGAGACGGCCGTACCCGGCTGCGCGACCGGAGCCACCCACCTGACCGACCTGGACGAGGCGGGGTCGTTCATGATCGAGGCGGCGAAGGCGTTCGGCGAAGGCAAGTGCGCGTTCTACGACGAAGACGAGTACGCCCGTTTCGTCGAACGCTACGGAAGCATGACCCACCTGCAAGGCATGGGCGCCTTGCCCGCCGAGGATCCGGAGGCGTAAGCGCTGTTCGCCATCCCGAACACAGTACGCGGGTCGTCATCCCGAGCGAAGCGCCGAAGGCACGAATGTTTCACGTGAAACATTTCATGACTTGAAAGGTTATCCTATGGATCTACAGCAACGTGCACGCACCATTATCGAAACGAATCTTGCGCTTCAGCCAGGCGAGACGCTGCTGGTCGTCACCGATGACCCCACCCGCGAGGTGGGCGAGCTGTTCTACGAAGCGGCACGCGCCATGGATCATCGGGCTCTCATCATGCAGATGCCCGAAGGCTCGGTAGCCGGCGAGGAACCGCCCGCGCCGGTAGCGGCGGCTATGAAGGCGGCCGACGTCGCACTGTGCCCCACGGCGAAGTCCATCACGCACACGAACGCGCGCATCAAGGCAGCAGCGGCGGGCACGCGCGTGGTCACCATGCCCGGCATTACCATGGACATGCTGCGCGACGGCGCCGCCTGCGCCGACTACGACCAGGTGGAGCGACGCACCCGCCAACTCACCGAGCGCCTGACGCACGCGAAGCATGCGCGCATCGAGAAGGATGGCCATGTGCTGGAACTTGCGCTGACAGGGCGCGACGGCGTGGCCAGCCCCGGCGTGTACCGCGAGCCGGGTGCCAGCGGCAACTTCCCCTCGGGCGAGGCGTACATCGCACCGCTCGAAGACGGGGCGAACGGGACGGCCGTCATCGACGGCTCGATGGTGGGCATCGGCACGCTGACCGAGCCGATGACGGTCACCATCGAGAACGGACGCCTCACGCGCATCGAGGGCGCCGACGCGCAGGGCCCCTACGCCGAACGCCTGAGCGTGCTGTTCGAACAGCCCGAAAACGGCACCATCGCCGAGCTGGGCATCGGCACGAACGAGGCCGCGAAGCTGTGCGGCATCATCCTCGAAGACGAGAAGCTCTACGGCACCGTCCACATCGCCTTCGGCACGAACACCTCGTTCGGCGGCATCACCAAAGCGGACTGCCACCTCGACGGCATCATCCTCAACCCCACCCTCTACCTCGACGACGAATGCGTCATCCGCAAGGGCGAGTTCCTGTAGCGAACTAGCAACCCTCCGCAACCGCCTGGGTTGTTCCAAGTGAAACACTCCTGCGGACGGGGCGGTGAAACGGGGCGCGGAGCCGACGGATCGGCGCCGCAACACGTAAACGGCCCGGCAAATGCCGGGCCGTTTACGTGTTGCGACCTTGCGGGAAGCCGCGCTCGTTCTGTCCAGACGACTTACTTATCGCCTTCGGTCAGCAGGTCGTCGAGGGGCATGGCGTCCAGCTCCAGGGGCTCTTCCACGGTGCATTCGTAGTTGCCGTCCTGGTCGATGCTGATCAGCACATGGCTGCGATCGCGCAGCTTGCCTTCCACCACCTTCTGGGCGATGCGGTCGACGATCTCCTTTTGGATGAGGCGCTTCAACGGACGCGCTCCGAAGATGGGATCGTAGCCGTCGATGGACAGGTGCTCCATCGCCGCCGGCGTCACGTCGAGCGTGATGCGGCGGTCGGCCAGACGGTCGCGCACTTCTTCCAGCTGCAAATCGACGATAGGCTCGATGTTCGTCATGTTCAGCGCGTTGAACACCACCACGTCATCGATGCGGTTGATGAACTCGGGGCGGAACGTCGCGCGCAGGGCGCCGTCGATGGCCTGCTTCATAGCCTTCTCGTCGCCGTGCTCGGCGAACTCGCGGATGAACTGCGATCCCACGTTCGACGTCATGATGATGATGGCGTTCTTGAACGACACCACGCGGCCCTGGCCGTCGGTCAGGCGGCCGTCGTCCAGCACCTGCAACAGGATGTTGAACACGTCCGGGTGCGCCTTCTCGATCTCGTCGAGCAGGATCACCGAATAAGGCTTGCGGCGCACGGCCTCGGTCAGCTGGCCGCCCTCGTCATAACCCACGTACCCCGGAGGCGCGCCGATCAGGCGCTGCACCGAGAACTTCTCCATGTACTCGGACATGTCGATGCGCACCATGGCCTTCTCGCTGTCGAACAGGTACTCGGCCAGCGCCTTCGCCAGCTCGGTCTTGCCCACGCCCGTGGGGCCCAGGAACAAAAACGAGCCGATGGGACGGTTCGGGTCGGACAACCCGGCGCGGTTGCGGCGGATGGCGCCGGCCACCGAGGACACGGCCTCGTCCTGGCCCACCACGCGCTCGTGCAGCTTGTCCTCCAGGTCGACCAGCTTGGCCATCTCGCCCTGCATCATCTTCTGCACGGGAATGCCCGTCCACGTGGAAACGACCTCGGCGATCTCGTCGTCCGACACCTCCTCCTTGAGGATGGCGCCGTCCTGCTGCTTCACGTTCAGCTCTTCCTCGGCCGCATGCAGCTGCTGCTGCAGCGCGGGAATGCGCGCGTAGCGGATCTCGGAGGCCTTCACCAGGTCGCCCTCGCGGGTGGCGCGCTCCTCTTCAAGCTGCGCGCCCTCGAGGTCGCTCTTGAGGTTCTGCACGTGCTCGATGGCGTCCTTCTCGTTCTGCCACTCGGCCTTGCGCTTGTCGAGGTCCTCCTGAGCCGTGGCGATCTCGCGGCGCAGCGCTTCCAGGCGCTCTTGCGAGGCCTGGTCGCTCTCCTTCATGAGCGCCTGCTCCTCGATCTGCATCTGGGTGAGCTTGCGCTCGGCGGCGTCCACCTCCTCGGGCATCGAGTCGATCTCGATGCGCAGGCGGCTGGCGGCCTCGTCCATGAGGTCGATGGCCTTGTCGGGAAGGAAGCGGTCGGAGATGTAGCGGTTCGACAGCTCGGCCGCCGCCACGATGGCGGCGTCGGTGATGCGCACGCCGTGGTGGATCTCGTACTTCTCCTTCAAACCGCGCAGGATGGCGATGGTGTCCTCCACCGTGGGCTCGGTGACCAGCACGGGCTGGAAGCGGCGCTCGAGCGCGGCGTCCTTCTCGATGTACTTGCGGTACTCGTCCAGCGTGGTGGCGCCGATGGCATGCAGCTCGCCGCGGGCCAGCGCGGGCTTCAGCATGTTGCCCGCGTCCATGGAGCTGTCGCCCGTGGAGCCGGCGCCCACGATGGTGTGCAGCTCGTCGATGAACAGGATGATGCGTCCTTCGCTCTGCTTCACCTCGCGCAGCACGGCCTTCAAGCGGTCCTCGAACTCGCCGCGATACTTCGCGCCGGCCACCATCGCGCCCAGGTCGAGCGCCACGAGGTCGCGGTCCTTCAGCGAAGAGGGCACGTCGCCGGCCACGATGCGCTGAGCCAGGCCCTCGACGATGGCCGTCTTGCCGGTGCCCGGCTCGCCGATGAGCACGGGGTTGTTCTTCGTGCGGCGCGACAGCACCTGGATGGTGCGGCGGATCTCCTCGGCGCGGCCGATGACCGGGTCGAGCTTGCCTTCGCGCGCCTTCTGCGTGAGGTTCTGGCCGTACTGCTCCAGCGCCTCGAACTGCACTTTGTTCTGCTGGTCGGTGACGCGCGTGTCGCCGCGCAGCTCCTCGTAGGCAGCCTCAATGCTCTTGCGCGTGACGCCGGCCGTAGTGAGGATCTTGCCCGCGGCGCCCTTCTCCTCGGACAGCGCGATCAGCAGATGCTCGCTGGTGGCGTAGCTGTCGCCCAGCTTCTCGGCGATCTTGACGGCGTTGTCGATGAGGTTCATCAGGGCCGGGCCAGGCACGCCGCTCATCATGCCGGGGTTCCCGCTGACCTTCGGCATGCGCTGGATCTCGGCATCCACGTTGGCCTGCAGCTGGAACGGCTCGGCACCGATGCGCTTGATGATAGCGGACAGGTTGTTCTCTTTCGATTCCAGCAGAGCCTTCAACATGTGAATGGGCTCTGCCTGCGATGACTCGTTCTCGGAAGCGATGACAATCGTCTGTTGCAGCGCTTCCTGAGCGGTCAGGGCTAGCTTGTTCAGGTTACCCATGTTCATACAACGTTCCTCCTTCGCTTAGGGCAGCTGCCGCAAAGCAGTCGGTAAGTCGGATACGCGCACGAGGGCGTTCACGCTTTCGCGCGTTTCAAGCTCGTGCACGCGATCGGCCAGACGGCGCACGCGCTTGTGCAGGTCGTCCAGCTCGGTGTCGCGCTCCTCCAGGCGGCCCTGGAGGTCGAGAATGCGGATGACGCCCGCCAGGTTGATGCCCTCGCTCGTCAGCTCGTTGATCAGCTCGAGCCGCTCGATGTCGGCCGGCGAGTACATGCGGGTGTTGCCGCTCGTGCGCTGGGGCGATACGAGCCCCTTCTGTTCATATGCTCGCAGCGTTTGCGGGTGAACGCCCGCCAGCTGCGCGGCCACGCTGATCATGTACAGCGGGCGGTTGCGGTCGGTTCGGTCGCTCATCACCAGCTCCTCACATCATCGGTCGTAGCCGCTAAATAATCTTCCATGGCCTTCTTCTGGCCTTCGTTCATCTCCTTGGGCACGACCACCTTCACGGTGATCTTAAGGTCGCCCGAGCCGTCGCCCTTCACCTTGGGGGCGCCTTTGCCCCTCACCGACAGCACGGTGTCGTCCTGCGTGCCCTTCGGCACGCGCACGCGCACCTTCGTGCCGTCGGGCGCGGGAACCACCACGCTGGCGCCCAGTGCAGCTTCCGCCACGCTCACGGGCACGTCCATCAGCACGTCGGCGCCTTTACGAGTGTAGTACGGATGCGGATCGATCTTGGTGGTGATCAGCAGGTCGCCTGCAGCACCGCCGTTCTCGCCCGGGCCGCCCTTGCCCTTGAAGCGCAGGCGCCCGCCGTCCACGGCGCCCGCCGGGATCTTCACGGTGAGCGTCTCGGACTCGCCGCGACCGGGGACACGCACGGTCACGCGCTTCTCGGCGCCTTTGAAGGCCTCGTCGAACGTCACGTTGAGGGTGACGTTCATGTCCTGGCCCTTGCGCGGACGCGGCTGGCGGCCGCCCCCGAAACCGGACATATCGTTGAAGTCCCAGTCCGTTCCGAACGCGCCTTCGCCGTGGCGGATGCTTTCCAGGATGTCGGCCCAGCTGCCGAAGCCGCCGCCCGCGCCGCCGAAGATGTCCTCGACGTTGACCGAGCCGCCGCCCCAGCCCTGGGGGATCTGGTTCTCGTTCGCCGTGCCGTACTGGTCGTAGAGCTTGCGTTTCTTGTCGTCCGACAGCACCTCGTACGCTTCGTTCAGCTCTTTGAACTTCGCCTCGTCGCCGCCGGCGTCGGGGTGATGGGTGCGCGCGAGCTTGCGAAAGGCCTTCTTTATCTCGTCGGCCGTCGCCGTGGGTGGAACGCCCAGCGTCTTGTAGTAATCAGGAGTCGCCGCCATAAAACGCTCCACCTCCTCAATCTATCGAGTAAACCAAAAGCGGGCAGCCTCTTGGCCTTGCCCGCTCTGGTCGTTTGCTTTTACTTTTCCGCGTCTTCCTGCGGTTTCTCCCGTTTGGGACCGCCGGAGGTGACGGTTACC
>NZ_DBFEGU010000061.1:0-2321 GCF_048329335.1 Eggerthella sp.
CGGTAGCGCAGACGACGCCCTGGATTCCCAACGCGACGCAGAACGGCAAAACGACGAGAGCTCGAAACGTCACTCCTCGCCGTCTAGCCGTGCGCTTCTGTCCGGAACGCATCCTCAATATTAAGCGATCGCTTCCCTGAGCTGGGTCTCCAGGTCGGCGAGCCAAGCGTCGAACCCTGCGTCGTCGAGATACGGAGCCACAGCCTCTTCGGACGATGCTCCCGCCGCCATTGCTTCGACCACCGCCGCACGATCGGCCACCGCCCTGTCCGACAGCGCGCGGTCAAGGACGGCGCGCGCCTCGACGCCGCCTTTGAACGGCGGGTTCGCGTACACACCTGCCTCGATGGTATCCAGCGTGGCAGGCAGGTTCACCAGATAGTTGCCCGAAGCGCCGTCGATCGACTCGGCCGCCGCCTGGAGGTTCTCAAGCGTCAGCGCATCCTTGGTGACCGGCACGTAGCCGGCGCTCACCGAGAAGTCGGTGTTCTGCTCTTTAGCGGTGAACCACTTGAGGAACTCGACGCACGCGGTTTCCTTTTTCTCGTCGGACTTCGTCACCACGAACCCGGCGCCCTGCTGCGGCGAGCACGGCTTGCCGTGCTCGAAAGACGGGTTGGGCAACGCGCCCAACTGGATAGGATAGCTCGTGGCATCGTCCACCGTCACCGTTTGCGGGAAGTACACCACCGAGGACGATGAGCCCACATAGCAGATGAGATCGCCCGTCTTCACCGCATCCGAACGGAACTTGCCCTCCGCCGAGAACCAGCCCTGCACCATGGGCACGTAGTAGTTGTCCCAGAGCGTCTTCATCGTAGCGCGGTCGAAGTTCAGCGCGCACACGCCGTTCTCAATTTCAAAAATCTCGTGACCCAGCTGTTTTGAACCTGTGATCAGGTAGTTCGCCATAGCATCGCGTCCGAAGAACGGACGGCCGTCACCCATGACGCCCGGCGTCTGCGCGTCGGTCCACTCGTAGTAGCGCTCCGCGACTCTCACGATGCCCTCAATGGTGCTCATCTCGTCGAGCGAAGTGCCGGTGGCATCGGCGAACGTCTGGAAATCGGTCATGTTGATCTGCAGCGTCTCGGTGGACTTGCCCACCGGGAACACTTTGAGGCTGCCGTTGCCGTTCAGATCGCCCTCTTCCAGAAAGCCCTCCACGAATCCGGCCTTCTCCTCTTCAGTAAGGTAGCCCGACAGATCGGCCACCATGCCGAACCCGTCTATGACCGACGCCGTATCGGAATACGACAGGAACGCGTCGGGCATCGCCTCCGAACCCACAAGCTCCTGCGCGGAATCGGTGACAGCGGAGGCCAGGTCGTTGACGCCGCCTTGGCTGGAGCTGGTCACCACGATGCCGAGATCCTTGCCTTTCGTCGCATTGAAGTCCTTGACGAGGTCTTCGAAAGCCTGCTGCTGCGTGCCGTTGTAATAGGTCCACAGCTCCACCTGCACCGGATCGGACGGGTCGAGCACGGACGAAACCGCATCCTCCGAGGGCGCCGAAGAGCCCGAGCAACCCGCAAGCGCCAAAGCGCCGACAAGCGCGAAAGCCGTGCCCGCGCGCCCTATGACATTCTTTTTCATAGTCCCCTCGTTCCGTACGGCAGCCGGAGCCGCGCTGCATGCATCCTGCCATTCTAGAACATGGAGCACACCGAAACGTCGTCAATTTACCATTGAGGCCGCGGAGGAAGGCTGGATGCGCCGAACGGATGACGGGCTTCGGGCTTAACGGCGCAAGCCCTTGCCTTTCTGGTCGCGCACGGCCCGCTTCGCGTCGTGCTTGAACGTCTTGGTGGTTTGGATGAGGATGGCGCCGATGAGGAACGGCATCCAGAACACGATGCCGCGGTACACGAGCGCGATAGACAGGCCCGCCGCGCCCGACACGCCGAACGACGTGAACGCCACCACCACGGCAGCCTCCACCACGCCTACGCCCTGCGGCGTGATAGAGATCATGGCGAACAACGTGGCGACTACGTAGCCGCAGATGAGAGGTTCGGGCTGATGCACGCCGAACGCCACGCCCACCAAGCTGAAGCAGGCCAGCTCGCAAGCGCTGGCCGCAATGGAGCAGCCGAACGCCTTCGCCGTTGTCTTGGGGTTATGCGCGATAAGGCCGGCAGCGTCGGAAAACGAGCCCACGATGCGCTCGACCCAGGGGTCGAGGGGCTTTTTCTTGAAGCGCACGAGGACGCGGTCGACAAGCCGTTCGATGGGACGCAGGGCGCGCAGGACGAGAGCCGGACGCTTGCGTCCCAGCACGAGGATAAGCACCATCGCGCTGACCAGCGCTATAACCAGCA
>NZ_DBFEGU010000062.1:0-1784 GCF_048329335.1 Eggerthella sp.
GAGCACGAGCGGGTCGCAGTGGCACGCCAGGCTCAGGCGCTGCAGGCCCTTCGGCAGCATGCAGATGCTCGTCACGTCGAGGCGCTCGTCGGCCTTCGTCACCTGCCCGTAGGGCTGCGACTTCCACGCGTAGCCCAGCAGCGTCCGGTCGGCGGGGTCGTCGGTGATGCCGAAGTAGGGCACCATGTTGCGGCCGTACGACCCGAAGCAGAACAGGTCGGGCGTCTGGCAGGTGAAGCCTACCTCCCGGTTGAACTGCAGGTCGAAGATCGCCACGGACAGGTCGTCGCCCAGCGGGTAGTACCAGTAGGTTCCCTGGCCGTAGCGCTCGTCGATCTCCCAGAGCATGCCCACGCGCCCGCGCTCGGCGGCCTCCACGCGCACGCCGTGCATGGAGGCGATCTGCGTCTCGTAGATGTCGTGGACGGTGAACGGGCCGTTCGACCCCAAGCCGTCCGCCAGCGAGGTGCGTTGCGCCAGGTAGGCCGCCCGCGAGCGCGCCGCGGGGTCGCCCCCGACGCCGATCAGGTTCGACTCGACGAGGGCGCGCGAGCCCGATCCCGCCGCCGCGCACCTCATTTCGGCGTCATCGTCTAGAATTTCGGCTGAATCATCGCGATCGCTCATTGCACGCCGCTCCTTTTCGTTGCATCGCTAGATTATTAGTCATGGCTAACTTCAAGGATATACCAGACTTCGCGCCCTCCGCAACCCTTTGGTCCGCCGAGGGCGCCGCTGCGGGCGCCCCGGCAGCCTCGGCAGCCCCGGCCTGCGCGGCGGCGAGCGCGCGGCGGGCGGGCGCGCGCCGCCGGCTCGACCCGCGCACGTCGCTCGCCGTCCTGCTCATGCTGAACCTCATCGCGTTCGCGCCGACGAAGCCGTGGACCGAGGTGGCGGCCGTGGCGCTGTGCGCCGCGACGATGATCTGGTGCGGCCGCGCGTCGGCGGCGCTGCGCTGGCTGGCGGCCTACGCGGCCGTCTTCGGGGCCAGCATGGCCGTCGCCGCCTTTCCGAACGAGGTGACCGCGTCGTTCGCCGCGATGATCGTCGTGTTCCGCCGCGTGTTCTGCGTGGGGATGTTCGCGTCGAACATGATCGCCACCACGCGCGTGGGCGAGATGGCCTCGGCGCTGCAGCGCGCGCACGTGCCGCGCGGCGGCGTGGTGGCGCTGTGCGTGGCGCTCAGGTTCTTCCCCACGATGGGCAAGGAGTTCTCGTCGGTGGCCGAGGCCATGAAGGTGCGCGGCATGGCGCTGTCGCCCGCGACGGTGCTGCGGCATCCGGCGCTGACGGCGGAGAACCTCATGGTGCCCGTGATGAGCCGGCTGGCCATCGTGGCCGACGAGCTGTCGAACGCGGCCATCGTGCGCGGCATCGACTCCGCGGCGGCGCGCACGTCCTACTACGAGCTGCGCTTCGGGCCGGCGGACGCCCTGTTCGCCGCCCTGTTCGGCGCCGTGGTCGCGTGCGTGGCGCTCATCAAGCTGGGGGTGATCGCGTGAGCGCGCAGGCCGACGCGGCGCTTTCGTTCGACCGGGCGGGCTTCACCTACGCCGGCGCCCGCGAGCCCGCCCTCGCCGACGTGTCCCTGAGCGTGCCCGCAGGGCAGTGCGTGGTGCTCACCGGCGGCTCCGGCTGCGGCAAGACCACGCTCACGCGCCTGGCGAACGGGCTGATCCCCGTCTCCTACGACGGGGAGCTCGCGGGGTCGGTGCGCATCGCCGGCAAGGACGCGGGGTCGTGGGAGATGGACGCGCTGTGCCGGCGCGTGGGCTCGGTGTTCC
>NZ_DBFEGU010000063.1:0-1942 GCF_048329335.1 Eggerthella sp.
CCGGGCAGGGCGCGGGTGGCGAATGCCAGCACGCGCAGCGCCTCGTCCGAGAGCCGTTGCGCCACGGCCAGCGCGCGGGCGCGATCCTCGTCGGTCATCGGCCGCGGGCCGTTCTCGTCCATGATGAAGGCGCAGCGGGGCAGCAGCGAATCGATCGCGCCCTTCACGGCGGCCACGATCTCGCCGTCGCGCTCGTGCACGGTGGACATGCGCTTGCGGTCGGAGTCGAAGGGGCGCTCGGCCAGGCGCGGGTAGGTCGAGCGCAGCGCGGTCGGGTCGATGCCGTTGTCGCGCGCCAGCACCAGCAGCGCGCCCTCGGTGGGGTCGCCGATGAACGCCTGCGCCCCCGACGCGCCCTCCTCGGCGGGCGCGAACGCGGCGTCGTTGCACAGCACGGCGGCGAATGCGAGGTAGCCGAACAGGTCGGGGTGCTCCTCGAGCGCTTCGGCGGGCTCGAGCGCCTCGTCGCGGTCGAGGTCGGGGCCCAGCGACACGCGCACGACGCTCATGCGGTTCTCGGTGAGGGTGCCCGTCTTGTCCGTGCAGATGACGGTGGCGCCGCCCAGCGTCTCGACGGCCGGCAGGCGGCGCACGAGCGCCTCGTGGCGGGCCATGCGCTGCACGCCCAGCGCCATGGTGATGGTGGCGGTGGCGGGCAGGCTCTCGGGGATCACCGAGATGGCCAGCGACACGGCCAGCAGCAGCAAGGGAGCGAACGGGCGGCCGTAGGCCAGGCCGACGGCAAGCACGGCCAGCGCCGCCGCTACGCCCACGATGGTGAGGATCTTGCCGAACGAGGCCAGCTTGCGCTTGATGGGCGTGTCCAGCTCCTCGTCGCCTTCCAGCATGCCGGCGATGTGCCCGACCTCGGTTCCCATGCCCGTGGCCACCACGATGCCCGCCCCGCGTCCCGCGGTGACGATGGCGGTGGCGAACGCCATGTTCGACCGGTCTCCCAGCGGCGCGCCGGGCAGAACCACGGCGGAGGCGTCCTTCTCGACGGGCACCGACTCGCCCGTGAGCGCGGCTTCCTGCATGCGCAGCCCGGCCGCCTCGACGAGTCGCAGGTCGGCGGGCGCCATGCTGCCGTCGCCCAGCTGCACGAGGTCGCCCGGCACGAGGTCGCGCGCGGGCACCACCATCTCCATGCCGTCGCGGACGACGCGCGCCTCGGGCGCGCTCATCGATCTTAGCGCTTCGAGCGAGGACTGCGCCTTGCGCTCCTGCACGATGCCGATGACCGCGTTCACCACCACGATGGCGAAGATGATGCCGGCTTCGGCCCATTCCTGCAGAAGCGCCGACAGCACGGCCGCCACGAGGAGGATGAGGATCATGGGGTCGGTCAGCTGCTCGCGCGCCATCTGCGCCAGCGTGCGCGGCGGCTTCGCGTTCAGCTCGTTGGGGCCCGTCTCGGCGAGGCGGCGCGCGGCCTCGAGCTCGCTCAGCCCTTCGAGCGAGGAGTCGAGCTCGAGGAGGACGTCGGAAAGGGGCTCCGCCTGCCAGGGTCGGGATGCGGGCGGTTTGACGGGTGCTTGAGTGTTCGGCATGGAGCTTCCTTTGCGCGGTCGTTGCGACGGTGTTCGCTTCCACGATACCCGTCCGCGGCTCGCGTCGATCGAACCGTCACGAGCCGGTTGCCGATCGGACGGTCGATCGTTCGGAGGGCATTCCCCGTCCCGTCGGTCGGCGCGGCGCGACGTCCTCTCGCCGCGCTCGGGCGCTTTCCGTTAGAATGGTGGTCTCCGAAGGAAAGGAAGCCCCGTGACCGCGAACCTCCGACTCGACCGTCTCCCGCGCACCGTGGAGCTGGCGCGCGCCGCCGACGGCGCCGCGACGCTCGCCTACGTCGACCAGCGCCTGTTGCCCGGCAAGCTCGCGATCGAGCGAACCGCGGATTGGGGGGCGGTGGGGGACGCGATCAAGACGCTCGCGGTGCGCT
>NZ_DBFEGU010000064.1:0-1343 GCF_048329335.1 Eggerthella sp.
TTCCTGATCACCTCCCCCATCTGCAAGGCATCCGAGCTCGCCCTGGGGGTGGTCCGCGACCGCGTGCGCGAGGAGCTGGCAGACCTCGACCCGTACCGCGAGGCGCTGGAGGCGTGCCGCCGCGCCGAGGACAGCTCTATCGCGCTCGACAAGCTCGCGTTCTACGAAAAGCTCAAGAACCGGGACATGCCGGTGCTCCTCGGGGCGCTCGCCGTCGCCACCGAGCAGAACCAGCGCGCGATCGGACGCCTGCTCGCGGACAGGAAATTCGAGGACATGCCCGAGCTGCCGGATGCCATCAATCCCATGGAGGCCGCCTTCGCCGAGGCCAAGGGGAAGCTCCTGGAGTGGAAGGAGGGCGGCCACGGCGACGGCATGTATTATCACGACACCGCCTCATCCTACCTCGATGACTACCACGACATGGCCGACGAGATCGGCCGTCCCCTCCTGGAAGGCATCGACGAGATGATCGAATACGGCTACGTCGACGAGTCCGGCATCTACGAGAACCCCTTCGCGGCAATCGGCACCATGCTCGCCGAAGCCGCACTTGAGCATGCACGCGCAGACGCCGAGTACTTCGACGAGGACTTCCGCATGCGCGCCACGGAGGGCATCGATATGTGGGCCGTCGCCCGGGAAATCGCCAAGACGGTCCCGGAGGCCAAGCCCGCCGAAGAGGAGCCCGCGCAGGCGCGCGGACCCAAGCACTAGATCCCCGGAGTAAGCATGACCAGAAAACACGCAACCATGACGGACGGTGAGGGCATCTGCCTCGCCTTCCAATCAGAGCACGGCGGCTTCGATTGCAGCGAGGCCGCCATCGACCGCGTCTCGGGTGCGCTCATCTGCAACGACGGCACGTTGGAGGGCCTGGGCGAGGGCGTCGCCGATGCGGCGATCTACCCCACCGCCGAGATCTTCGCCGGCGCCCGCCTGCTCGCGCTCGACCGCGCCGCCGAGGGCTACGCCGACGGCCGGGATGCGCACGCGATCGATGCCGCGGCGAAGTCCGTGGCGGAATCGGTGCGCCGCAACTGCATCGAGATCGGCGGTGCCGGCGCCTCGATGATCGATTTCGCGGGACACCCGTTCGCCGCATCGCAGTGGATCGGCGAGAACTTCAATACCTCGATCAGCGAGGTGGACGCGCGCCGCCTCATGCAGGACCTCACGCTCGTAGATATCGCCAGGCTCGACCGCTCCCGCCCCCTCATCGAGGGCATGGGCGCCCAGGCGCACGAGGGCATCCTGGCGTTCCTGGACGGCATGGAGGAGCTTCGTGCATCGTCTGTCGATGTCGAGCTGTTCGACCGGCTGATGACCGATGATTTCAACGT
>NZ_DBFEGU010000065.1:0-6517 GCF_048329335.1 Eggerthella sp.
TCGCAGCGCCTATAAAGACGCGAGCCGCTCGAGCGGCTCGCGTCTTTATAGGCGCTGCGACGGAGGGTGCGCCCCTCCGCCACTCGGTTTTTCCGCAGGAGGTGGGATTTGCGGAAAGCGCGTAAAACCACCCGTCCCTGCGACGCGCTGTGACGCAGCTTGCGCCGATGGAGCCCCTTTCGCAAAGCCCGTAAGCGACGCGCGCCCTTCGTGCGATCAGAGGCGCTCTTCTCGCGCGTTTTGTGCTCAGGAACTGCTGTTCAAAAGATAGTTGAACGGGGCGCGTCTCGGATGCAACGACCTAGGAGCGCGGTAGAATCTCAAAAAGGATCGGCGCGCGATAGGTT
Source organism: Eggerthella sp. (assembly GCF_048329335.1). NCBI lineage: Bacteria > Bacillati > Actinomycetota > Coriobacteriia > Eggerthellales > Eggerthellaceae > Eggerthella > Eggerthella sp. The sequence goes on from NZ_DBFEGU010000065.1 coordinate 348, forward strand.
CGAGGTAGACTTTTTGAATATCAAGCAAGTAAGATACTTCGTCGCTGTGTTCCAGAGCGGCAGCTTGTCAGCGGCCGCAAAGGAGCAGTACGTAACCGTCCAAGCGGTCTCGAAGGCTATCGCTGATCTGGAGCGAGAACTGAAGAACGAGCTGTTCGTGCGCGAAAGCCGCGGCGTGCATCCCACCCTGTTCGGAAAGGCCTTCTACGTCAAAGCCGAGCCGGTGCTGAGAAGCTTCGACGAGTTGGAGGCGTTTGCGCACAGACGACGCTCTGCCGAATCTCCGTTGTTGCGGTTGGGGCTGTGCGCGTCTCCGCTCTATGGATACGAGCAAGCATGCGCCAGCATTGCATCGTTCGTCTACAAGAACTCGGGCATCGAAACCTCTATACGGCTTGAGGCGGGGCTTCGCGGCTTCGGGGCGCTGCAGGCGGGACACCTGGATGCGCTTATCGTGGTTGGCGCATGCCGTCACCCCGATATGGACTGCCTGAATCTCGGCAAGGTGATGCTGGGCGTGATTATGTCGTATCGGCACCCCTTGGCGCAGCATCAAACTGTCAGCTTGGACGATATAAAGCCGTACCCCGTCTCCATATCGGAAGACTTCGACCGCTTCAACGATTCCGTTGCGGAGTTCTATCGTGAGCGCGGGATCGATATTCTCGTCAGCGCGACTACTGCCGCGCAGTTCGAGCGCTATCTGACGCGAGAGAACGGGTTGGCGCTCACCGTTGGCGTTCCTGCGCTCGGTCAGTTCAACCCCCTCACCGAGTTGAAACCCATGGCGGCCAAGGATTCCGTTTCCGTGCCTATCTGCCTCGTCAGCCTCAAAGGACGCAAGGCGCCCGCCTATGCGGGCTTCGAGCGCTGGATGACGAACGAGCTTGCCGTCAAAGGCGGCGATCCGGTCAGGAGGTTCGTGTCCACGACGGCTTCTACTCCTGCATGTTCTGAGGCAGGAACAGGTTGTTGAACGCCTCGGTCATGGACGGGTGCGTGAATACGGCGCTCTGCAGCACGGAGGCGGGAATGCGTGCATCCATGACCAGTTTCACGGTGTTCACCAGCTCCTGCGCATCTTCGCAGAACAGATCCATGCCCAGCAGCACTCCTGAGTTCGCGTCTACCACGGCCTTCATCAGACCCACCGGGTCTTGCAGGATGCGCGCTTGCGAGATTTTTTCAGCGGGCAGTTTGTATACCTGTACGGAATAGCCGGCTTTGCGCGCCTCGTCCGCGGTCATGCCGACGCGCGCGAACGGCGGGTGCACGAACGTGCAATAAGGGATGGCGCCGCGGTTCTTCGTCGTGCGCGATCCGTCGCCCAGCAGGCCGGATGCGACGATGCGGAAGTCGTCGTAGGCGATGTAGGTGAATTGCATGCCGCCCGTCACGTCGCCCATGGCCCAGACATTGTCGGCCGTGGTGCGCAGGTGCTCGTCCACCTTGATTCCGCCGCGGTCGTTCAGCTCGATGCCGGCGGCTTCCAGGTTGAGGCCGGTCGTGTTCGGGGTGCGGCCGACCGCGACCAGCACGGCATGGCCGGGATAGCGCTTCTCCTCGCCGTTCACCTGGGCGAACACCAGCACCTGGTCGTGCTCGTCGTCGATGCGCGTCACGTGCGCGTCGTACACGATGGCGACGCCGCGGTCTTCGAGGCTCCTCCGCACGGCTTCGGCCGTCTCGGGATCCTCGTGGGCGAGGATGGCGTCGCTGTTTTGTAGGATGGTCACCTGTGCGCCGAAGTCGGTGTAGAACGAGGCGAACTCGAGGCCGACGTAGCCGCCGCCGATGATGACGAGCTGGCGCGGCAGGGTGGGCAGCTCGATGAGCGAGCTGCTGACGAACACGCGCGGGCTGTCTATGCCGGGGATGGAAGGCAGCTTCGGCAGCGAGCCGGTGTCGATGAAGATGCGCTTCGCCTCGATGCTGCGCGTGCCCGACGCGGTGGCCACCGTCAGGTGCGTGGCGTCCGCGAACGATGCGCGGCCGTCGATGACGTCGACGTTCTCGCGATCGGCCAGCGCGCGGTAGTTGCGTTCGCGCGAGGCGGAGCGCAGTTCTTTCATGTCGTCGACGGCCGCGGTGTAGCGCTCCTCGCGCTCAACGATAGGGCCGCCTACGGCCGCGGTCAGTCGTGCCGATTCCACGAGTGCCTTCGTGGGGATGCATGCGTTGTTCACGCAGGCGCCGCCGTACATGGTGTCGGACTGCTCCACGACTACGATGTTCTGGCCATCGTCGGCAAGCGCACCGCCCAGGGCGAGGCCCGCCGTTCCGAACCCGATGATCGCTGCGTCGAACTGTTCCATGGTGCGTCCTTTCGTCGAGACCCTAAAGGGGGCCGCTCTATTCGGGGCATGTTGCACGCTGCCGAAGATGTTTATCGTAGGGCACCCGACCGCCCGGCTGGCGATGGCCGGCGATCCGCGCGAAAGCGGTCATGAAAGCGTGGACAACTTGTTTCCCTGCCCGCGCTGAAAGCCCTATACTGGAGGTAGGACGTTTTCAGGCGGCGCACCGCGCTCGCCGCGACCGAGAGGAGGCCCACCATGGCCGTTAACAAGTTGCTCGTGGCGTTCGACGAATCCGAGGGCGCCGACCGCGCGCTCGCCATGGCCGCCAGCCTGGCTGCAGTGAATCCCGAGGCGCATGTGGACGTCGTGTACGTGGTGCCTATCCCGCTGCTCGACGAAACGCAGATGGCGAACTTCAAGGACATTCTCGACATGATGATCTCCGACGGCGAGGATCTGCTGGCCGAGGCCGAGCAGAAGATGGGCGAGGACGTTGCCGCGCGCACCGACTCGCTGCTGCTAACCGGCACGAACCCGGCCACCGAGATCGTCAAGCTGATCGGCCAGCGCGACTACGACCTGCTGATCGTGGGCAACCGCGGCCTCAGCGGCCTCAAGGAGTACATGGGCAGCGTCAGCCACAAGCTGTTGCACGCATCGCCCATCCCCGTGCTGATCGCGAAATAACCTTCCGAACGCGAAACGGCCCCGGGCAATGAGGCCGTTTCGATGAGACAAAGGGACGGGGCTATTGTCTCATTCGCGTGATTCGCGGGCGTTTCGTGCGGGTGCGGCGGAGCTTGGACAGGGATCCGCCGCATCCGCACGGCTTTGACGCGTGCGCCGACGGCTCGCGGCGCACGTCCCCCTCCCGTTCGACGCATGTTCGCGGACGCTCGGTCTGACGAGCGTTTCGGTTTGTCGCCTTGGAGATCCGTGCGCGTTCCGCAGTTGGCTTAGCGGAGCGGTTGCCCATACCTGTCCACGTGTCGTTTCCGGCGGGACACGCACGGACCTCCAAGGCGACAGATTCTACTGCGCGTCGCCTGCGAAGCTGCCTGGCTCGGTTCCGGCCACCTTTTCGCCGTTCCAGTCGACGATGCCGCCCAGGTCGAACACGTGCTTGTAACCCAGGTTGAGAAGCATGTTCGAAGCGTGTTCGCTGCGCACGCCGGTCCGGCAGTAGACGATGATGGAGGCGTTTTCGTCCACGCCTTGAAGGCCGGCGGGTTTGACGGAGCCGATGGTTTCGACGGGTATGTTGATGGCTCCGGGGATGTGCCCGTCAGCATATTCGCGTGCGGTGCGGACGTCTACAAGGGTTGCGGAGTTTTCGCTCATCATGGCAACCGCCTCGTCCTCGGAAATTGTGGCGTACCCGCCGTTGCGTTCGTTTGTCATGGATTCCTCGCTTTTGCTTTGGTTTTGAATTGCGGGCGCGTCGGATGATGCGGCGGGCGTTTCCGCGCATGCCGCCAGGGTGAGCGCTCCGGCTGCGGCCAGCGTGACGACGGCCAGCGCCGCGTGTTTTCTCATACGGCTATTCATGAGCTGCAACGTCCTCCTAAGGGGAGCGCTAGGGTCGACGGTAAGTAACTGTAACGCTATTGCATACAGATTACAAAGTCAAGCATAGTATTAGAATTTTACGAACATGCGATATCGTCTTCACAAGGCACCGCGCTGCCTGCTTGACGGCCCTTCGTGCCCCCCGGCTGGTCTCGCAATGGCAAAAAGATACCGAATTCGGAAGCGAGCGGGCGTCCCTGTTCGGCATCGGCGCATGATGCTGGAGACGGGATCGTTTTGACCGGGCGTTATCGGGAGAGGCCCTTTCCTGCTTTCTGAGGAGAGGCGCAGCGACTTCCGAATTCGACGCCTTTTCGCCATTGGCCGTGCTGTCGGTTGCACGGAGGCGGCCGCGGGCTGCGAGACGACGACGGCTGCTGCTGGCGCGAGGCATAGCCCGCGGCTCGGCGAAGCGCTGGCTATGCGCGCAAGGATCAACAAGCGTACGAATGTTTCACGTGAAACATTCGGGGTCGAACAGGAGAAGGAGCCCGAACGACGGTTTTGAGAGCCGGCGGCCACGATGCGGCTGCGACCCGTTCGTATGCAAAGCGCCCTCCGGCGAGAGCCGGAGGGCGTGAGGGGAGGGAAGGCGGTGTGATGACGCCCGGGCGCCGGGCGTGCCGGCTCCCGAGCGTTCGGCGCGTTACGCGCCGTAGTACTCCAGAGCCGACTGGGCGGCGATGCGGCCGGTGACGGTGCCCATGCACATGGACGAGCCGCTCACGGCGTAGCGCATGTAGAACAGCTCGGCGTTGCCCAGCGTGCCGCCGGCATACAGGCCGGGGACGGGCTTGCGGTCGGCGTCCAGCACTTCGGCCTTCGTGCTGATGGCCAGCTGGCCGAACGAGTCGTTCGTGTTCGGTGTGATCTGGATGGCGTAGAACGGCGCCTTCTCGATGGCCTGCAGGTCTTCGGGCTTCTTGTGGAAGTCGGCGTCCTCACCGGCCTCGCACAGCTCGTTATAGCGCTCGATGGTCTTCATCAGCGGGTAGGAGGGCAGCCCGGCCGCCTCGGCCAGCTCCTCGATGGTGTCGGCCGTGTCGACGACGCCCTTCTCCACGCCCTTCTTGATAAGCTCCATGCGCTTGTCGGGCTGCTGCGAGTCGCAGATGATGGTGAATTCCTTGCGGCCGCTTTCCACGAACGGCGTGAAGTAATCGAACTGGCTGGTCATAGACTCGTTCGCGCAACGATAGCCCAGGTCGGTGACGAACACGCCCGTGTTCACCATGCGCAGCGCGCTCAGCTCGTCGTTGAGGGGCAGCGGTTCGCGGCCCACCAGGTGGATCTGCGACAGGCCGCCCTTCAGCAGCGTCATGGCGCCGGCCTGCTTCGCCAGCTCGATGCCGTCGCCCGTGTTGCTGGGGCTGCTGAACGTGTGCCAACCCACGGCACCCGGCGCGTACAGCTCCTTCGCCCAATCCTGGCCGTCGAAGCCGCCCGAAGCCAGCATGACGGCCTTCGCGTTGATGGTGTACTCGGTCTTGCCCTGGCGCGCCTTCACGCCCGCGGCCTTGCCGCCGTCCATGAGCACTTCGATGGCGCGCGTTTCCATCATGATTTCCACGCCGTTCTTCTCGGCTTCGGCGATGAGGTTGTCCACGATGCCCTTGCCGCTGGTGGTCGACAGCATGGAGCGGTCGGACACGTTGTCGCCGGGCTTCTTGTCGAAGTCGCAGCCCAGCTCCACCAGCCAATCCATGGCCGCGCCGCCGCCCTCGGCCACGAGGCGGCAGATGTCCATGTTCGCGTCGCCGTCGGACTGATCGAAGAAGAACTGCGCCACCTCCTCGGGTGTGCCATAGTCCGTGTAGCCCAGCTCGTCCTGCTTCTTCGCGCCGCAGCAATAGAAGTTGCCGGAGCAGATGGACGAATCGCCGCCGGTCACGTTGTGCTTTTCAAGCACGACCACCTTGGCGCCGGCGCGCGAGGCCTCCACGGCCGCGCTCATGCCGGCCACGCCGCTGCCCACGATGACGAAGTCGACGTCCTTGGTTTCCTGCTTCTCGGCCGGGGTCTCGGCGGCGGCTTGGATGGTGTCGGGCTTCTGGGCGCCGGTTGCGCTCGGAGCGTTGCTGGCGCTTGCGGCATCGGAGCCGCTTTCGGCGCTTGCGGGCGCCGCGGTGCTTTGCGGCGCGCAGCCGGCGAGGCCGCTTCCGGCCACGACGGCTGCCGTAGCGCCCAGTCCCATCAGGAACGAGCGGCGCGAAACGCCTGCGGATGCGATGTTCTTTCCCTCTGTGCTCATGATGATCCTCCCTGTTCGACGATGCTTCTTGTCGGCGGCCGACCCTCCTC